>NZ_JACARP010000179.1:0-1491 GCF_013386595.1 Brevundimonas sp. P7753
CCCCTGTCTCCACCCCGACCGCCAGCCGTCGCGCCGCCGTCGCACGTCCCGGCGGCAACGCCTATCTGATCGCCGGCGTGGCCTCGGCCCTTTGGATCGGCGGCGTCGCCTCCTGGTTCGCCTATGAGTTCGGTTCGGGCGCGGTGGCGCTGGAGCCTCTGCGTCTGGCCGTTTACGCCCTGATCGCCCTGGCCCCCGCCGGTCTGGCGATCATGCTGGCCCACGCCGTGCGCCAGGGCGCCAACCTGGCTCTCGAGACCCGACGCGCCCGCGACATGGCCGAGGCCCTGGTCGGCCCGACCGCCCTGGCCGCCCATCAGACGGGTCAGGTGCTGACCGCCTTGCGCGGCGACATCGATCAGGCGGCCTTGGCCGCCGAGCGCGCCCGCAACGACATGAGCCTGCTGCGCGAAGCCCTGGTTCAGGAAACCGTCCGCCTGAACGAAGCCGCCGACGGCGCGGGTCGCATGGCCCGCCGTCTGGCCGATCAGTTGGGCCGCGAGCGTGAGCAGATGGGCGCCCTGGGGGTGCAACTGGACAGCCAGGCCGCCGGCGTCGTCGACGCGGTCGAGCGTCAATCGCGCATGGTGGTGGACGCCTCGGACCTGGCCCAGACCCAGTTGCGCGAAGCCGAGGCCGCCCTGGCCGCCCGCGCCGCCGACCTGGCCGCCGCCGCCAACGAGGCCCAGGACGCCGCTCGCGCCGCCGCAGACGACTTGGCCCGCCAGACCCTGCGTCTGGAAACCGCCGGAACCGGCGTCGCCGAACAGATCCAGTCGGTCGAGGAAGGCCTGAGCCAGCAGCGCGCTTCGCTCGTCACCGCCGCCTACGCCCTGCGCACCGATCAGGAAGACTTCTCGGCCCAGATCGAAAGCCAGCGCGCCCAGTTCACCGAGCAGTTGTCCCTGACCCGCAGCGCCGCCAGCGAGCTGAACCAGACCAGCGGCGACGTCAGCACCGCCATCAAGGCCCAGATCGAGGCCGCCGCCGATCAGTTCCGCGCGCTTGTGGACCTGTCTCAGCGCGAGGCCGACGGCTTCGACCACGCCACCAAGCTGGCGCTGGACCGCTTTGAAGCCCTGGCCGCCGAGGCCCGCGACCTGCTGGTCGAGGAAACCCGCCGCGCCCTGTCGGCTCTGCAAGCCACCGCCGAGGATCAGCGCGCCGCCGCCGCCGCCGCCATCGAACAGGCCCAGATCCGCGCCGACCGTCTGGGCGAGTCCCTGTTTGACGCCGCCCAGAAAGCAGACGAAGCCGCCGAAGCCCGCATCGACGGCGCCCGCAAGATCGTCAACCAGACCGCCGACATGGTCGATCTGACCGGCGAAAAGGTCATCGAGCGTCTGGAAGGCACCCTGCACCGGATGACCGCCGCCCTGGCTCAGGTCGAGACCGCCGTCGCCGAGATGGACGACCGCGCCAGCCGCCTGCCCGAAGAAGCCGCCGCCCGCGTGGAGGCCGTGCGCGCCTCGGTCGAGGACGGTCTGGCCG
>NZ_JACARP010000180.1:0-440 GCF_013386595.1 Brevundimonas sp. P7753
CGGTGAAGGCGGCGCCGGTCAGAAAGCCCTCGGCCTCGGCCTCGCCCGAGGCGATCCAGCCGTCGACGATGACTTTCAGCGAGCCCGACCGCGTCACCAGGTCGGCGAACAAGGGCTCGTGCGCGACCGAGACCGGCGCGTCGGCGGCGACCGGCGCCACGGCTGCGGCTTCGGCCACGGACGGATCGCTGAGCATCAGCACGGCGGCGAGCATAATTCCGCAGGACATGGGGCATCCCTTCACTGGGGACCGGGTCAGGAATCCCGCGTGGAAACCCATGTTGACCCGGTCATTGATTGAACTCTTCTCGGCCTGAGCCGTAAACAGGGTCCTGCAAGCGCCGTACCAGCCCTGTTCGGGACGGTCGGAAGGGGGAGACGCCGATGCCGCACGCCGCCTGGACCGAACTGGAAGCCGTCGCCCGCCGCGACGCCGACGC
>NZ_JACARP010000180.1:497-787 GCF_013386595.1 Brevundimonas sp. P7753
CGACGCCGCCCTGGCCCTGGCCCGCGCCGCTGACATCGAAGGCCGTCGCAGCGCCCTGTTCGGCGGCGAGGCCATCAATTCCACTGAGAGCCGCGCGGTCCTGCACCCCGCCCTGCGCGCCCCCGCCGGCGCCGATTTCCACGCCCTGGGCGACGCCGTCTCGGCCGAGGTGGAGGCCGTACGCGGTCAGATGCGCGACTACGCCCACGCCGTCCGGTCCAGCATCGAGACGGGCGCGACCGGCCGCGCGTTCAAGGCCGTGGTCCATATAGGGATCGGCGGATCGGACT
>NZ_JACARP010000181.1:0-663 GCF_013386595.1 Brevundimonas sp. P7753
GCGGGGCTAAGCCCGGCGCGCCCCCGGGGAAGCGCCTAAGCCTAAAACAAGAATGGTATTGTGATATGAGAATTTTGGCCCGTCTAGTCGCTATGTGATCGAGCGCTGGATCATACGAAGCGGCGAAGCGCGCACCTCATATCCGCCGGGCCGGACAGTTGCTGACCTCTGAAAGGCCGCCGCCGGATAACAGGATTGGTCTCGCTGATTTCGGCCCGCAGCGTCAAGCCGGGGGCGCTGGACGTGTGCGGTAAAGGGTCACAGCACGCACCTTGACCAATCTGTTTATGAAATTGCATTCTAAATACAGGACGGACACATTGGCGCTCCTCATAGCTAGAGAGCGCGCCAGCGCGTCCGTAGAGCAAGGCTGATGCGAACGGGATGCGGCGCGATCATGATGATCGGTTCCGCCTAACGTTCGACAACAGTCTGGTGGGATGAGACCGCGCGGAAAGATGCGGCCGCCCGAGAGAGGAAACACGGCCTGCCAATGCAAGCCGATCAGGAGGGACATACGATGAAGCATCAATGCTGGGTCGCAGGCCTGCTCGCCGCGACAGCTTTCACTTGCGCCGGAGGGGCGGCCGCCCGGCCGCTGGCCCAGGCGGGAACGTGGCCCGACAGCACGCTTGCGCCAGATGCCGCACAGGCCGCCCAATC
>NZ_JACARP010000019.1:0-53021 GCF_013386595.1 Brevundimonas sp. P7753
GGCGGGGGTGGAGGCGGCGCACCGCCATAGCCCGTGAACTCCCCCGATCCGAACGTCGTCGTCCCCTGCGGCCAGCACTGGTTCTGCTGATAGCGCACCACCGGCTCGACCGGCACGGTCCCCTCATCCTTCCGCAACGTCCCCGCCACCACCTGCACCGGCGCATTGGGGAAGCCCGTCCCGCCAAAGTTGGCCAGCGTCACCCACCCGGTCAGGTCCAGCGTCCCGTCCGACGGGTCCAGTCGCGCTACATAGTCCGCCGACCACTGCAGCCCCGTCGCCAGATAGGCCAGGGTGACGGTGTGCCGTCCCGCCCGCTCGGCCCGCGTGCGGACCGAAAGCACAGGCTGGTCGCCCAGCCCCTCGGGCACGCGATCGAAGATGACGCGTTCGGTCTGGCCGGAGCAGTCCAGGGCCTCGAACCGACCGTCGATCTCCAGCACCGTGCCCTGGGCCCCCGCGCGGATCACGGCGGCCTTTTCCACCTGCTCGCCGGTCGCGGGATTGGTGCGAACCACGCGCACCACCTCCCCCACCGACTTCTCCATCAGGCTTGCGGGCGACAGCAGGTCGAAGTCGGCGTTGCGCTCGACCACATGGGCCGGCAGGCCCTCCAGGACAGCGCTCTGCGGCACCACGCCCGTAGCCAGACCCCGGAAACGGATGATCCCCTCGCCCGCGGGCAGGTCGACGGTCCGCGTCTCGACGATCAGGGCCAGACCTTCGCGGTCCAGCCGGCTCCACGGCTGGCGCGACTGCTCCATCAGGGCGACCGTATCGACCGGCTGGTCGCGGTAGATGACCACGGTCGCCGTGTCCGGGCGCGCGGAGACGCTTTCGGTCTGCGCCCACACCGAGGGTGCCAGGACGGTCAGGGCCGTGGTGATCGCCAGAAGGCGGCGCATCGGATCAGCCGCCGGTCGTGATGGTCGCGGTCAGCTTGGTCTCGCCGTTGGCGGGCACGGGCACGCGCCAGACCACGGTGCGGGCGTCGCGCATCTCGCCCTCGATGCTCTGCTCGCTCAGCTCGGTGTCGCGGCCCAGACCGCGCTGGCGGACCTCGACCGTCACCGGCTCGGGCCGGGCGTTGCGGACCGTGTATTCCATCGCATAGCGGGTGCGGAAATAGTCGACCAGGCGCTTGGACACTCGCTCGGACGAGACCAGACGCGGCTGCACCGTCACGTCAAAGGCGTCGCCGGTCGTGACCACGATCTCGGACCCGGCGGGGGAGTGATCCACCTGATCCTCTCCGATGAAGCGCGGCTCGCCCGCCTCATCCTTCACATAGACTCGCATCACCCCGGCTGGCAGGGCGCGGGCGGCATTGCCCGAACCGTTCGAGAAGATGACGCCGACCTCGGCCGCGACGGGCTCCTCGAAGGTCTGGAAGCCATTGATGACGTTCAGATAGCGCTTGGTCGCGGGCACGCCCGCCGCGTCGATCAGGCCGACCTGCTTGGTCTGGTTGTTGGCGACCGTGACGGCTTCCGGCAGCGGATAGACATAGACGTCGGCCAGGGCGCCCTGCCCGCCCGTCTGCGTGCCGTTGCCGCGCTGGCCGGGCCGCACCATGCCGCGCGGGTTGTAGCCGCCCTGGTTGATCAGGTTGACATCGCCCGCCACCACCCGCGTCTGAGCGTTCGAGAAGGTCGCGCCGGAGTTGTTGGTGATGGTGATCCAGCCGGTCAGGTCCAGCTTACCGGCCTTCTCGTCGAACCGCGCGACATAGTCGGCCTTCCACGCCAGGCCGGTGGTCAGATAGCTGAGCGTCGTCTCGCGACGGCCGGCGCCCTCGGCGTCCAGGGTGACGCTGAGCGTCGGGCGCGGGCGCAGATTTTCCGGCACACGATCAAAGATGACCCGCGTCGGCACCCCGTCGTCGCGCAGCACCTCGATCCGGTTTCCGATCTGCAAGACCACGCCCTGATTCGCCGCCAGGACGCGGGCGCGCTCGGTTGTCTGGGCGCCCGAGCCGGGGTTGGTGCGGACGATGCCGATGTCGCCGCCGACAGCGCTTTCCATCAGCTTGCCCGGCGTCAGCAGGTCATAGTCGAAGTTCTGCTCGACCACCGACAGGCCGCGTCCCGACAGGCCGACCGTCTCGGGCCGGATGCTGGCCGACACGCCCGGAAACTCCTGACGCGAGCGCCCGGCGGGCACGTTCAGGTTCCGCACGTCCTCCACCAGGGCGATGTTCTGATTATAGACGGTCAGGGAGACGCGATCGGGACCGCCCGGCCCCTCCTCCACCTGTTGCGCCCATGCTTGAGAAGGGAAGACGGGCGCGGCCAGCAGCATGGCGACGGCGAAGGGTCCGAGTGCGCGGATCATGAGGTCTTCCCTGAGCGTTTCGGCGGCCACGCTGACACGGAGAAACGGCCGTTGTCGAGGGTGCGCGGCGTCCCGTCGCGCTGGACGGCTCTGGCTTCACATTGCGGGAAGGTTTAAGCCCCGGCCTGTGACCCGGTCCCAGAGTGAAAACTGGTCGATTGCGCGCTCGCTGGCCTTCCTGGCCGCGACGTTCGCCATCGTGATCGGAACCCTGCTGCCGTTCGCGGCGCTTGCGGCCTCAGTTCCCGGTCAGCCCATCGTCATCTGCTCGGCCGAGGGGCCGCAGACGATCCAGACGGGCGGCGTCGACGGCCCGGTCAACCAGCATGTCGGGGCCAAGTGCGCGGCCTGCGTCATGCCCCTGCTGGTCGCCCTGCCCGAACCGCCCGCGCCCGCTCCGGCTCCAGCCGTCCGCATGGTCGCGCCGGTCGTCTATACGCCCTTCCGCGTCAGTCCTCCGCCGCCGGCCCGTGCGCCGCCGCGCCCGCCGTCCACCGCGCCTCCGCACGCCTGAAAACCAGACCTATCGACGCCGCGCGCCTGCTGACGGGCCGCGCGGATGCATTTCTGTTTTCAGGATTCCAGTTTCATGTCTTTCAAGACCACTGCGGCGCCGTGCGCGCTGCTCATCGGCGCCTGCCTGGCGCCCGCCTTTGCTCATGCCGCCGAAGCTGACGGGCCAAACGCTGAAGGTCCGGCCACCGTCGTCGACAGCATCATCGTCACCGGCCGCCGCAACGCCGAAGACCCCGCCGTCGTGGCCGAGGCGCGCGACCGTCTCAGCCGCACCCCCGGCGCCGTGGCCGTCGTCTCAGCCGAGAGCTACGCCGACCGCTTCGCCCAGGGCTTTTCCGACACCCTGAGGAACGTCCCCGGCGTCCTGGCGCAAAAACGCTACGGCGAGGAAAGCCGCCTCTCCATCCGCGGCTCGGGCATCGCCCAGGGCTTCCACCAGCGCGGCGTCCTGTTCGCCCAGGACGGCGTGCCCTTCGCCGACGCCGACGGCTTTTCCGACTTCCAGAGCGTGGACGCCCTGAGCGCCCGCTACATCGAGGTCTGGAAGGGGGCGAACACCCTGCGCTTCGGCGGGGCGCAGCTGGGCGGGGCGATCAACCTAGTCACGCCGACGGGCCGTACGGCGCTGCAAGAGAACCTGCTTCAGCTGGAAGGCGGCAGCTTCGCATCCTGGCGCGGCCACGCCGCCGTGGCCCGCACACATGACGACTGGGACATCTACGCCGCCGTCACCGGGATGCAGAGCGACGGCTGGCGCGACCACAGCGAACAGTCGCAAGCCCGCCTGACCATCAACGCCGGGCGTTCGTTCGGCGAGGACCGCGAGGTGCGCCTGATCGCCCAGGCGGCGGACATCAAGCAGGACATCCCCGGCGCCCTGACGCTGGATCAGGCGCTGAAGACGCCGCGCATGGCCTCGACCTCAGCCCTGACCGGGGATCAGGCCCGCGACCTGACGGTCAAGCGCCTGACGCTGCAGACGCGCTGGCGCTTCAACGAGACCACCCTGTTCGAAGGCGCGGTCTGGGGCTGGGAGAAGTCGCTCTATCACCCGATCTTCCAGGTCGTGGATCAGGAAAGCGCCACGCGCGGCGCCTTCGCCCGCATCGACTGGACGGGTCAGGTCGCGGGCCTGCGCGCCGACGCCTTCTATGGCTTAAGCTGGCGTGACGGCGACCTGGACGCCCTGCGCTATGTCAACATCGCCGGCGATCGCGGCGCTCTGACGGCCAAGGGCAAGCAGGAGGCGACCGGGCTCGACGTCTTCGCCGAAGGGCGGCTGTTCGTCACCGACCGGCTGGCCCTGGTCGCGGGCGGGTCCTGGGGGCGGGCCACGCGCGACTATCGCGACCACCTGGCCCCGGCCAATGACGACAGCATCGACTACGACTGGTTCTCGCCGCGCCTTGGCCTGTTGTGGGAAGCCGAAGACGGCGCCCAGGTCTTCGCCAACGTCACCCGCTCGGTCGAGCCGCCGACCTATGGGGCGCTGGTGCAGGCCCCGCTGGCCGGCTTCATCCCGGTCGAGGTTCAGGACGCCTGGACCGCAGAGATCGGCACGCGCGGGCGACGCGGCGCCCTCGCCTGGGACCTGACAGCCTATCGCAGCCAGATCGACGGCGAGATGCTGAACTTCATCACCGGCCCGGACATTCCCGCCGCCACCTTCAACGCCGACAAGACCCTCCACCAGGGGATCGAGGCCGGTCTGGACTGGCGCCTGCCCGTCGAACTGGCGGGCGGCTCGCTGTTGCTGCGCCAGACCTGGACCTGGAGCGACTTCCGCTTCGACGGCGATGCGCGCTGGGGCGACAACCGCCTGCCGGTCGTGCCCGAGCATCAGTACCGGGCCGAGCTGACCTGGCGTCACGCCTCGGGCGTCTTCGTCACCCCATCGGTCGAGTGGCGGATCAGCAGCCCCTATGTCGACTACGCCAATACGATGAAAGCGCCGGACTATGCGGTGCTGGGCCTGACCGGCGGCTTCAACATCGGCGCCAACGCCTCGGTCTATGTCGATGCGCGCAACCTGACGAACGAACGCTACGTCGGCGAGTTCTCCGCCGTGACCGTCGGCGACGCATCCAGCGCCGTCTTCTTCCCCGGCGAGGGGCGCTCCGTCTTCGTCGGCGTCAGGCTGGCCTACTGATGGGCCGTCCCGCCAAGAGCAGGGGCGAGGCGCCGGACATCATGTCCGGCGCCTATCGCGCGGTCTGGCGCTGGCACTTCTACGCCGGGGTGCTGGTCATGCCCTTCCTGATGCTGCTGACGCTGACCGGCGGCCTCTATCTGTTCAAGGACGAGATCGATCAGGCGGTCTATCGCGCCATGATCCAGGTCCCGGCCAGCGCGCAGACGGCCGATCCCGACCAATGGCTGGCGGCGGCGGCCGTCGCCGGACAGGGACGAGCCGCGAACGTCCTGGTCCCGGCGCGATCCGATCAGGCCGTGCGTGTCCGCGTGGATCGCCCGGACGGTTCGCAACGGACCGTCTTCGTCGATCCTCATACGGCCCGCGTCACGGGCGTCACCGCCTATGGCGGCGTGACCGAGACGATCAAGGCGCTGCATTCCCTCAGCCTCGTCGGCGGGCCTGTCGGCAAGGCGCTGAACATCCTGGTCGAGATCGTCGCGGGCTGGGCCGTCATCCTGTGCGCCACCGGCCTCTATCTGTGGTGGCCGCGCCAGCGAGCCGGGGCGGTGCTGCGGCTGAAGGAAAGGGACGCGGGCCGCCGTCCCTTCTGGCGCGACCTGCACGCCGTGACCGGCTTCTATGTCGGCGGGGTGATCATCTTCCTGGCGGTGACGGGCATGCCTTGGTCCGCCGTCTGGGGCGATCAGTTCATGGGGGTGACGCGCGGCACAGGTCTGGGCCGTCCGCCCGCGCCCGCCGCCGCCAGCCCCTGGAGCCACGCCAAGCCGCACGACGCCCCGGCCGGCGTAGGCTGGACGCTGGAGAAGGCCGTCCTGCCCGCGCCCGCTCACGGCCATGCAGCCCCTAGCCTGAGCCGCGTGCTGCAAACCACGCGTGAACAGGGCCTGCCCCGTCCCTTCACCGTCAGCATCCCGCAATCGTCCGACCTGGCCTGGACCGTCGCGCGCCAGACGCGCCAGGCCGAGGACGCGCGCAGCCTCTATGTCGATGGCGCGACCGGAGCGGTGAAGGCCGACCTGCGCTGGGAACAGTTCGGCCTCATGGCCAAGGGCTTTGAGTGGGGCATCGCCGTCCACCAGGGGATGCAGTACGGCTGGATCAACCGCATCCTCATGCTGGTCGGCTGCATCGCCGTCTGGGTGCTGGCGATCAGCGGCCTGGTCATGTGGTGGAAGCGCCGTCCGCCCAGTCTGTCGCGCCGTCGCCTGGGCGCCCCGCCCTCGCCCCCCGGGCCTCGCGCCCGAACGGCGGTGCTGTGCATCGTCATTCCCCTGTCCATCCTCTATCCCTTGACGGGACTGAGCCTTGTGGCCGCCCTGCTGCTCGATCGAGCCGTGCGGACGTTCGCCGGGTCCAAGACCGTCGCCTCCTAGAAAGGAACCCCTCGATGAAATCCCTGTTCGCCCTGGCCGGTCTGTCGGCCGCCGCCCTGACCCTGGCCGCCTGCGGTCAGCCGGCGGAAAAGCCCGCTGACGCCGCCGCCGTCCCCGGAACCGTCACGGTCGCCGACGCCTGGTGCCGCCCGACGCCGAACGGCGCCAAGGCCGGCGGCTGCTACGTCACCCTGACCGCCGGGTCCGACGACCGCCTGGTCAGCGTCGCCACCCCTCTGGCCGACAGCGCCCAGATCCATGAGATGAAGATGGAGAACGGCATGATGAGCATGAGCGAGCTGAAAGACGGCCTGCCCCTGCCCGCCGGTCAGAAGGTCGAGCTGAAGCCGGGCTCGACGCACATCATGCTGATGGGCCTGCGCGACCCGCTGGTGGACGGCGGCGTCGCCTCCTTCACCCTGACCTTCGAAAAGGCCCCGGCCATCGGCGTCCATGCGGCGGTGAAGCAGCCGCCGGTGGTGGATTCCGAGGAGTAGAACCGGCGTCCCTCTCCCGATGGGAGAAAGATAGTTGTCTCTCTATGGTATAACCATCTGTAATATAGAATGATTTTACCAGTGAAAAATGCCGTGTAGAGTTCGTGTAGAAAATTCGTCACGCTCGCAACAAACGATGGCTAGAGTCGGTGGCGGCGTCCAATGTTTGGGCTGCTTGTCAGTATCAGCAGTTGGGCTCCGCGAGGCGTCAGGCGAAAGTCGCCGCAGCCCCTCCTGCGCCCAAGGCGCGGAAGCCCCGCCGGCCAAAGGCCTAACGCGAACGGCGGAAGTCCGCGCCAACCGTAACCATCACGCCCGCCTAGAACAGCGACAACTGCCTGTTCGCCTGATCGAAAGCCCTCCATTCCGGGGAACGCGATGCTTGATCGAGCCATGCTTCAACGAAGGCTAGCGCGCTGTCGTAACCCTCCATCGCCGCTTTCGGCGTGAAGTGCGACCTGTAACCTGTCTCGGTGATCGGCAATGGCGCTCGCTCGGGTGACACGCTCACCACTTCCAGATGGGCCATATGAGTTCGGTCGTCATAGACCAGATAGTCGGCATTCCATCGGATTTCGATCTCAATGCCGTTCCAGTGTGTGCGTTTGATTGAATAGTCCTTCTTCATATCCGCCTCGGGGGTTTGGGTTCGTACTGAACCCTTGCCCGTCGGCGAGACTGGGGGAGCAAACGGAGCGGGAGGCTTCGCGGGGTACCGGCTGCAACGAGCAGAGCGAGTGAAGCTGGGCGGAAGACTCTCCGAAGTGCGCCAGGGGCAACGCCCCAAGCTCTTCGCGATAGGGATTGCAACCCGCATGGGCTGAGATCACCGGCGCTGCCGGAAGCTCAGGGCGAAGCCTAAAGCCCGCCGCGCCTCGGCGCGGATCTTCATCTCGAAACGGATGGTGGCGTCGCTAACGATGATCCAGTCCGTCTGGTTCACCTCTGCGTTCGCCTCGGGCGGCTTGCTGTTCCGGCGAAGCCTTTCCTTGGCCTTGCCTTCGGCGACTTCTTTAGCGGCAAAGCGTTCCGCCTCCGTCATCGGCCGCACGTTGCCGTGGCGGGTCATGCGGCCCTGACCTAGCGACCGCCGCCAGGATGGATAGTTCTGCCAACGATCCAGAGCGATCAGATCGATCTGGGTCTTGCCAACATAGGGGTTGAGCTGGTTCTTCACGACAGATTCGATGAGCTTCACGCGGCCCATTGTGATCTCGCCACGCTGCGCGCGTAGTCTCTGCTCCGCGATATAGTCCTTCGCCACGGCGGAGAACGGGCGGTTGAACACCGGCAGATTGCGCTTCAGCGCAAAGCGGACTTCGCTTTCGTGATCGTAGGCCAGGGTGCGCGCCGTCGTGATGTCCGGCGTCTTCAAAGCGATGGTCTTGTAGCGGGTCGCCTTCGGCAGGCGAACGCGACAGTACCAATCCCGGCTTTGCAAATCGCCCCGCCGGAAGATGACCAGTCCGGGTTTTAGCTCTTCCTTGTCCGTGACAAACGCCATGACAGCCTCCATCGTCGTGCAGATTTCGTGCACATCGCGGCGCTAAGTCATTGATCTGCCGTGACGTGCATACATCGTGTAGGAATGCTTTAGCAGAAAATGATGTTTGTTTCCAGTTGTTTAGTGTTTTAGCCCTCTCCCGCCGGGAGAGGGCTTGAGCTTCGGAGAGCCGAAGGCGATCCGCCAAGCGAAAGGGTGAGGGTCGCAGCCCTCCGTCGGCGCAAGCCGCCGCGCCACGGCTCACGCCGATTTACAGCGCGGAACCCTCACCCTTTCGCGCAAGAACGCTCGCTTCGCTCCCGTGCGCTCAAGCCCTCTCCCAAAAGGAGAGGGTCTGTTGCTCGCCGCCGCACCTGACAAACAGCCCCGAACCGGCTAAAGGCTCGCGCTCACGAGGAATCCCATGGCTCTTAAAGTCGCGATCGTCGGCCTGCCCAACGTCGGCAAGTCCACCCTGTTCAACGCCCTGACCAAGACGGCGGCGGCTCAGGCCGCCAACTATCCGTTCTGCACCATCGAGCCGAACACCGGCGACGTGGCGGTCCCGGAGCCGCGCCTGGAGGTGCTGGCCGGCATCGCCGGGTCCAAGGAGATCATCCCCTCTCGGATCACCTTCGTGGACATCGCCGGTCTGGTGCGCGGCGCGTCCAAGGGCGAGGGCCTGGGCAACCAGTTCCTGGCCAATATCCGCGACTGCGACGCCGTGGCCTTTGTCGCGCGCTGCTTCGTCGATGACGACATCACCCACGTCGAAAACCGCATTGATCCCATTTCGGACCTCGAGATCATCGAGACCGAGCTGATGCTGGCCGACCTCGAAAGCCTCGAGAAGCGCGTCGTCAACGTGGAGAAGAAGGCCAAGGGCGGCGACAAGGACGCCCAGCAGACCCTGCGCCTGATCAACCTGGCCCTGACGCCCTTGCGCGCCGGCAAGCCCGCCCGCGTGGCCCAGGTGGACAAGGAAGACGAGAAGGCGTGGCACATGCTGCAGCTTCTGACCTCCCTGCCCGCTCTCTACGTCGCCAACGTGGACGAGGCCTCGGCCGACAAGGGCAATGAGCTGTCCGACCTGGTCGCCAAGCGCGCCGCCGAGGACAACGCCAACTCGGTGGTCATCTCGGCCCAGATCGAGTCGGAAATCGCCGTCCTGGACGACGAGGAGCAAAAAGAGTTCCTTGAGACCCTGGGTCTGGAAGAGCCCGGCCTGAACCGCCTGATCCGCGAGGCCTACAAGCTACTGGGCCTGCAGACCTACTTCACGGTCGGCCCCAAGGAAGCCCGCGCCTGGACCATCCCCGTCGGCGCCACCGGCCCGCAAGCCGCCGGCGTGATCCACACCGACTTCGAAAAGGGCTACATCCGCGCCGAAACCATCGCCTTCGACGACTTCGTCGCCCTGAAGGGCGAAGCGGGCGCCAAGGAAGCCGGCAAGATGCGCGCCGAAGGCAAGGCCTATGTCGTCAAGGACGGCGACGTGATGCACTTCCTGTTCAACAACTAAACCTGCTGCGGGGCGCGGTTAGAAAATCTGACCGGCCCCGCAGAAAATCTGAAATCCCATTGCCGGTTGGGGTTTGCTAGCCTCGGGGAATGAAGGCGCGGTTTCCGCGTCATACTCCCCGGGGATTCGCATGAAGTTCGACACGCTCGCCGTCCACGCCGGCTATACGCCCGACCCGACGACCAAGTCGGTCGCGGTGCCGATCTATCAGACCACCAGCTACGCCTTCGACGACACCCAGCACGGGGCCGACCTGTTCGACCTGAAGGTGGCGGGCAATATCTACACCCGGATCATGAACCCGACGTCCGACGTGCTGGAGCAGCGTCTGGCGGCGCTGGAGGGCGGGATCGCGGCCCTGACCGTGGCCTCGGGCATGGCGGCCATCACCTACGCCATCCTGACCATCGCCGAGGCCGGCGACAACATCATCGCCACCGGCGCCCTGTATGGCGGCACCTACAACCTGTTCGCTCACACCCTGCCCCAGTACGGCATCGAGGTGCGCTTCATCGACGCCGACGACATCGCCGCCGTCGCCGCCAACACCGATGAGCGGACCAAGGCGGTCTTCTGCGAGTCCATCGGCAATCCGCTGGGCAATGTCGTGGACTTCGCCGCCCTGGCCGATGCGGCCCACGCCCAAGGCCTGCCGCTGATCGTCGACAACACCGTGCCGACCCCCTACCTGACCCGCCCGATCGAGCACGGCGCCGACATCGTCGTCCACGCCCTGACCAAATACATCGGCGGCCACGGCACCAGCATCGGCGGCGCCATCATCGACAGCGGCAAATTCCCCTGGGCCGAGCACAAGGCGCGCTTCCGCCGCCTGAACGAGCCCGAGGTCTCCTATCATGGCGTGGTCTATACCGAGGCGCTGGGCCCGGCGGCCTATATCGGGCGCGTCCGCACGGTCCTGCTACGCAACACCGGCGCGGCCATCTCGCCCTTCAACAGCTTCCTGATCCTGCAAGGGCTGGAGACCTTGGCCCTGCGCATGGATCGGCACGTCGAGAACGCCACAGCCGTGGCTGAGTATCTAAAGAGCCACCCCAAGGTGAAATGGGTCAACTACGCTGGCCTGCCCGACCACCCCGGCCACGCCCTGATCCAGAAGTATTTCGGCGGCAAGGCCTCGGGCCTGCTGACCTTCGGCGTGGAAGGCGGCCGCGAGGCCGGCGGTCGCTTCCAGGACGCGGTCAAGCTGTTCACCCGTCTGGTCAACATCGGGGACGCCAAGTCCCTGGTCTGCCACCCCGCCTCGACCACCCACCGCCAGCTGTCGCCCGACGAGCTGAAGAAGGCGGGCGTGACCGAGGACACCGTCCGCCTGTCGGTCGGCATCGAGCACATCGACGACCTGATTGCTGATCTGGAACAGGCCTTGGCGGCGGTCTGACCGCCCGCCTCACCTCGGCAATGAAAAGGCCCTCCGCCCTGCAAGGGCGGAGGGCCTGAACATGAAACCCTCGATCTGAACCGCCCCGGCGACTTGTCCCGAGCAAGAGCGCTGACCTGAGCCCTATTTCCGCGCCGCGTCGCTGGTCGCGCGGACCTGACCGAATTCGGAGGTCGGCTTCCAGGTCGGCCATGCGTCGCTGTTGGCCAGTTGCAGGCCCAGGCGATACAGCAGGGTCAGGTTCTCGACCGCCGAACGCAGGTCCCAGTCGGCGGACCATTCGTCGCTGGGCTTGTGATAGTCAGCGCCGAACCTGGCCTTCCATGCCGCCAGACCGGCGTCACGTCCGCCGTCGACCCAGTCTACGCCATGCCACGGCATCAGGGCCGGGACGCCCGCGCGGGCGAAGGGGAAGTGGTCGGAGCGGTAATAGAAGCCCTGCTCCGGCTGACCGTCGTCGGAGACATAACGGCCTTCCTTCTCGGCCAGGGCCTGAAGATCGTCTTCAAGGCTGTTCTGACCCTTGCCGAAGATCGGCACGTCGCGGGTCGGACCCGACAGGGGCAGCATGTCGATGTTGATGTCGGCCACCGTGGTTTCCAGCGGATAGACCGGGTCGGCGACATAGGCGTAACCGCCCAGCAGGCCCATTTCCTCAGCCGCCATATGGGCGAAGACGATGGTGCGGTCGGGCGCCGGCGCGGCCTTCAGCTGACGCGCCATCTCGACCACGCCGACCGTGCCCGAGGCGTTGTCCCAGGCGCCGTTGAAGATCTTGTCGTGACCCGCGGCGTTCTCGTTGACGCCGACGTGGTCCCAGTGGGCCGAATAGATGATGGTCTCGTTGGGACGCTTGGTCCCCGGAATTTTGGCCAGCAGATTGTGGGTGCGCAGGGTGTCGGTGGTCTCGGCGACCTCGACCGACAGGGTCACGCCCGGCACGGCGAAGGCGCGGAAGTCGCCGGTGCTGATGCGCGGCGTCAACTCGGCCAGGTCCAGGCCCATAGCCTTGGCCGTGTCGGCATTGATCGCGCCCGAGAACTCGGTGTCAGCCGCGCCGGGCGTCAGGGTGCGGGTGCGGGCGTTGCCTTGCGCCATGCGGGTCCAGGCGGTGTCAGTGGCCTTCGCCTTGGAAACGGTGATGACGCCCAGCGCGCCCCGGCGCTTGGCCTCGTCCGCCTTATAGGCGCCGGACTGATAGTTGGTGGCGTACGGCCCGTTGAACAGGTCGCCATCCGGCTCTCCGCCGACGACGATGACGATCTTGCCCGCCACATCCAAGCTGCCGTAGTCGTCCCACCCGCGCTCGGGCGCATGGATGCCATAGCCGGCGAAGACGACGCCCACGTTGGCGATCGACGCCTGACCGTCATTGCTGACGGCGCGCAGGGTGATATCGGTTCCCGGCGTCAGGGCGTGGACCTGACCGTCGGCGCCGGTCCAACTGGCCTTGGCGGCGTCCGCGACGGGGGTGTAGCGCTTCAGGTCGATGACCTGCAGCCACTGGCCGTTCGGGCCGCCGGGGGCCATGCCCATGGCCTCGTACTGGGCCTGCAGCCATTCCAGCGTCTTCTTCTCGCCATCCGTGCCGGGATAGCGCCCCTGGAAGTCGTCAGCGCTGATGGTGCGGATTTCGTCCGACACGCGCTGGGCCGAAAAGTCCTGCGCCGCCGCCGAACCGGCGACGAGCAGAAGAGCGGCGGCGGCGACGCCGCTGATGAACCGACGATGCATGGAAACTCCCTCGCCCTCCCCACGGGGCTTTGATGCAAACTAATAGGGCGACCTCGCAGGAGGCCGCCCCTTACATTTTTGTCATGTTCCGCGAAGGCGGGTCAGACCTGGCCTAGTTGCGCTGGCCGGCGCTGACGGCGCGCGCCGGGCCGAACTCCGAACCCGTCTTCCACTGCGGCCAGTCGCGGCTGTTGGCCAAGGCCTGACCGGCCGCATAGACCACCTCCAGATCCTGGATCATGCCGCGATAGTCCCAGGTCGGCTCCCATTCGTCGGCGGCCTGGTGATAGCGCTTGGCGCCATATTCGGCGGCGGCGGCCTGTCGCGGAGCGATGGGCTCATCAACATAATCCCCGGTCGAGGACAGATAGGCCATCGGCACCCCGCGCTTGGCCAGCGGGAAGTGGTCCGAACGGAAGTAGATGCCCGCGCCGACACCGGCATTGCCCTCGAAGCCACGGCCCTGGGCCGCCGCCAGGGGGATGACCCGCTCGTCCAGTTCCGAATGGCCATAGCCGGTCACGCCCAGCTTGCTCATGCGGCCCAGCACGCCCATGGCGTCCAGGTTGAAGCCCGCCACCGTGGTTTCCAGCGGATAGAGCGGATTGGCGGCGTAGAACTCCGAGCCCAACAGGCCGCTTTCTTCGGCGGTGAAGCTGATCATGACGATGGTGCGCTCGGGGCGCTTGCCCGCCGACCAGTGGCGCGCCAGCTCCAGCAAGCCCGCCGTCCCCGAGGCGTTGTCCACGGCGCCGTTGAAGATACGGTCGCCGCTGGCGTCCGGCTCGCCCATGCCGATGTGGTCCCAGTGGCCGGTGTAGAGGATGGTCTCGTTCGGGTAGGTCGCGCCTTCCAGCTTGGCCACGACGTTGTGGGTGGTGATCTGATCGGTCTTCACATCGAAGCTGGCGTCGATGGTCGCGCCCTTCAGTTCGACCGGCTGGAAGTCGCGGCTGCGGGCCTTGATCTTCTCCTGCTCGAAATCGAGCCCAGCGTGGCGGAACAGGTCCACAGCCACGTCGCGCTGAATCCAGGCCTCCATCGGCACGCGCTCAGCCGACGGGTTCTGACGCACGATGTCGAACTGGGGCACGGACCAGGAGTTGGCCACCGTGGTCCAGCCATAGGAGGCCGGCTTGGTCTCGTGGACGATCAGCACGCCCGCCGCGCCCTGACGCGCCGCCTCTTCGTATTTGTAGGTCCAGCGGCCGTAATAGGTCATGGCCTCGCCGCCGAAGGTGTTCAGCGCAGGCTCCTCGAAGTCGGCGTCGTTGACCAGGACCACGATCACCTTGCCGCGCACGTCGGTCTTGAAGTCGTTCCAGTTCCGCTCGGGGGCGTTCGTGCCGTAGCCGACGAAGACCAGGGGCTTGCCGCGCAGGTCGACGCCCTCGCCGGGCAGGCGGGTGGTGATGGTGGCCTGCTGCCCCTGGACGAGCGGCTGGGTCCAGTCGCCGACCTTGATCTGGCCGCTGACGTTGGAGACGGTGAAGCGGTTCAGGCCGACCGCCTGGGTCCAGCCGCCGTTCTCGCCGCCGGGCGCGAAGCCCGCCGCCGCATATTGCTGGCTCAGATAGTCGATGACCTTCTGCTCCGCCGGGGTGGCGATGCCGCGGCCCTCGAAGCTGTCGTCGGACAGGACCTTGATGTCGTTGGAGATGCGCGCCGCATCGAAGTCAGGGGTCTGGGCGCCAACGTTCGAGGCCAGGGCGGCGGCGAACAGCAGGACGGCGGCGGACGACATCAGACGCATGGAAACAGACCCTCGACCAAATCAGAGCCCCGGACCCTATCGGTCGAAATCCGGCGAGTCGATGCGACCTGTTCCGCCTGCGCCCACGAAAAAACCCGCCGGATCGCTCCGGCGGGTCATCTCGTCTCGAATGGATTTCGCCTTAGTGGGCGACGCCCTTCCAGATGCGGCGATAGCTGGCGTAGGTGATCCCTGCGAACAGCAGCAGGAAGATGATCACGCCGAAGCCCATCTGCTTGCGCTCGGTCGCCTTGGGCTCGGAGGTCCAGGCGATGAAGGCGGCGACGTCCTTGGCCATCTGGTCGACAGTGGCTTCGGTGCCGTCGTCATAGGTGACCTGACCGGCGCGCAGCGGCGCGGGCATGGCGATGAAGCCGCCCGGAGGCACATGGCCCTCGCCTTCCCAGAACGGGGTCAGATCGCCCGCCATATAGGGGTTGTAGTGCTGGGCCGAGGTCATCTTCAGGCCGGCGGGCGGGGTCACATAGCCCGACAGCAGCGAGTAGATGTAGTTGGCGCCGTCGTGACGGGCCTTGGCCATGACCGAAAGGTCCGGCGGCATGGCGCCGCCGTTGGCCGCAGCCGCAGCCGTGGCGTTCGGATAGGGATTCGGGAACTTGTCAGCGGTGGTGGCGTCGCGCATCAGCGCCTCGCCCGTTTCGCTGTCGATGTCCGGGACCTGGGCTTCCTTGGCCAGAGCCTTCACGACAGGGTTGTCGTTCGGGTTCGGGTATTTGGGGTTCCAGAACGGCCCGTGCTTGTCGCCCAGGTTACGGAAATGCATCAGGTCCATGCCGTGGCAGGAGGCGCAGACCTCCTTGTAGACCTTGTAGCCGCGCTGAAGCTGGCCCTGATCATAGGTGCCGAACGGCCCCTCGAAGCTGAAGTTGCCCTCGCGCGGATGCTTGGCGCCCCCGGCGGCTATCGCCGGAGCGGCGATGGCGACCAGACCGACAGCGGCCGTCAGGGAAACCAGGATCTTGCGGAAGGACACGGTTTTCTTCTCGTTCGAAATCATCGCGCTCAGCCCTTCTGCTCGGTGACGGGCAGGACCGGCTCGGAAATCGTGGCCGGGACCGGCAACGGCTTCTCGCGCAGGCCGAGGAACGGCATCAGCACCAGGAAGAAGATGAAGTAGTAGGCCGTCAGCAGACGCGTCAGCCACAGGTAGGAGTTCAGCTGACCGTCAAACAGGTTGAAGCTGGGCATGCCCGGAACGACCGGAGCATCCGGCAGCTGACCACCGCACCAGCCGAGGCCGAAGCAGACGAACAGGAAGATGATGAAGCAGGTGCGCATCGTCGGGCGGTAGCGCATGGAGCGCACCTTGGACGTGTCCAGCCAGGGCAGGACGAACAGCACGCCGATGGCGCCGAACATGGCCACCACGCCGCCGAACTTGTCGGGGATGGCGCGCAGGATCGCGTAGAAGGGCAGCATGTACCATTCGGGCACGATGTGGGCAGGGGTCTGCAGCGGGTTGGCCGGGATGTAGTTGTCGGCGTGGCCCAGGGCGTTCGGCTGATAGAAGACGAAGACCGCGAACAGGATCAGGAACAGGATGATCGCAAAGCCGTCCTTGACCGTGAAGTAGGGGTGGAAGGGCAGCATGTCCTTCTTCTGACGGTCCTTCGGGATCAGGATGCCGACCGGGTTGTTCTGACCGGCGGCGTGCAGGGCCCACAGGTGCAGCACCACGCAGCCGGCGATGACGAACGGCAGCAGGTAGTGCAGCGAGAAGAAGCGGTTCAGCGTGGCGTTGTCGATGGCCGGGCCGCCGCGCAGCCAGATCAGGATCGGCTCGCCGATGACCGGAATGGCGCCGATCAGGTTGGTGATGACCTCAGCGCCCCAGAAGGACATCTGGCCCCAGGGCAGGACGTAGCCCAGGAAGGCGGTGGCGATCATCAGGAAGAAGATCAGGCAGCCGACGATCCAGATCATCTCGCGCGGCGCCTTGTAGGAGCCGTAATAGAGACCGCGCAGCATGTGCAGATAGACGGCGATGAAGAACATCGACGCGCCGTTGGCGTGGACGTAACGGATCAGCCAGCCGCCGTTGACGTCGCGCATGATGCGCTCGACCGAGGCGAAGGCCAGGGCCGTGTTCGGCGTATAGTGCATGGCCAGAACGATGCCGGTGATGATCTGCGTCATCAGGCACAGGGCCAGGATGCCGCCGAAGGTCCACCAGTAGTTCAGGTTACGGGGGGTCGGCAGGTTGGCGTAGTCCATGCCGAAACGGATGATCGGCAGGCGGGTGTCCATCCACCGCTCAATCGCGGTTTTGGGGACGTAGGTGGATTCGTGATCGCTCATGGGTCCTCTGTCCGTCCTCAGCCGATTTTGACGCGGGTGTCAGACATGTATTCGTAGTTCGGCACCACCAGGTTCAACGGCGCCGGCCCCTTACGAATACGGCCCGAGGCGTCGTAGTGCGAACCGTGGCAGGGGCAGAACCAGCCGCCGAAGTCGCCCGTCCCGAAGGTGGGGACGCAGCCCAGGTGGGTGCACGAGCCGATGACGACGAGATACTTCTCGTGGCCGGCCTTGGTGCGTTCGACATCGGTCTGCGGCGGCGAGCCGACGGCGCCCTCGGCGGACACCTTCTGGATCTCGGCCGGGGTGCGGTAACGCACGAAGACCGGCTTGCCCTGCCACTTGATGACGACCTGCTGGCCTTCCTGAACCTTGGTCAGATCGAATTCGATCGACGCCAGGGCCAGGGTGTCGGCGGCGGGGTTCATCTGGTTGATCAGCGGCCAGGCCACCATCACGCCCGCACCGACTGCGGCGGCGCCGGCAGCGATGTGGATGAAGTCGCGGCGGGTGGCGTCGCCGCCCCCGTGTTGGCCATCAGGCCCTTCAGCATTCACGACCGATTCGGCCACGCTATCACCTCTGCAGTCCCGATCGCCCGCCCCGGGAGGGGGATGGTCGTCGGCATGGATCGTCTAGCGGAACGGTGAAAGTCGCCTGCGGCCCTGATTTCGCCACCCTCTCTGCAAGTCGCTGACGCAACTTGCGAAACGGTCGCAATAATGGCCGCGACAAAACCCCGCCCCGCGCGTATGAGGGCCTTAGAATGCGTCTCGCCCTTTTTCAACCTGACATCCCGCAGAATGTGGGCGCCTGTATCCGACAGAGCGCCTGTTTCGGCGTCGAATTGCACGTGATCGAGCCCGTCGGCTTCCGTTTCGACGACCGCGCCATGAAGCGCGCGGCGCTGGACTACGGCCCGCTCAGCCATATGACCCGCCACGCGGACTGGGAGGCCTTCCAGCGCGACCGCGCGCCGGGGCGGCTGATCCTGTTCACGACCAAGGGCGCCACGCCCCTGCCCGATTTCGAATTCCGGCCAGACGACGTCCTGCTGTTCGGCAAGGAAAGCGCCGGCGCGCCTGACTACGTCCACGCCGCCGCCGACGCCCGCGTCTTCATCCCCATCCGGCCAGAGACGCGCTCGCTGAACCTATCCGTCAGCGCGGGGATCGCCCTGTGGGAAGGGCTGAGGCAGTTGGACGGGTTGCCGGTGCGCTAACCTTTCTCCCTCCCCTTCATGGGGAGGGTGGCTGAGCCCGCAGGGCGATGCCGGGTGGGGGCGCTTTGGCCAATCAAGCGCGCCCTGCATCACCGGGCCCTCCCCACTCGGTCTCAGATTCGCTTCGACCGCCCTCCCCATGAAGGGGAGGGAGAAACTACGCCCCCCTACTCCGGCGCGCCTTCGTTCGGCAGTTGCGCCAGGTTCGGGCGCTGGCCCCGTTCAGCCGTCGCGGCGCGTTCCACCGCGCGCATGGTGCGCAACAGGTTCTCGCCCGAAATCTTGCGGATGTCGGCTTCGCTCCAGCCGCGACGCATCAACTCGGCCAGGATGCGCGGATAGGCCTCCACGCTCTCGACGCCCTCCGGCAGGCTGTCGACGCCGTCGAAGTCGCCGCCCAGACCGACATGGTCGATGCCCGCTACGTCGCGAACGTGCTGGATATGGGCCACCACGTCGTCGATCGTGGCCTTGGGCGCCGGGTTGGCGGCGATGAAGGCCTCCATGCCCGCCTTGACCGCAGCCGGATCGCCGGGGTTCAGGGCCGACAGCCGCGACATCTCCGCCGAACGCGCGGCGCCCGAGGCGCGCACCGCCTCGCTGATGAAGCCCGGCACGAATGTGACCATGACGATGCCGCCGTTGGCCGGCATCATGCGCAGCACGGCGTCAGGCACGTTGCGCGGATGGGCCGTCACCGCCCGCGCCGACGAGTGCGAGAAGATCACCGGCGCCGTCGAGACGCGGATGGCGTCGGTCATGGTCTCTTCCGACACGTGGCTCAGGTCCACCATCATGCCGATGCGGTTCATCTCCTTGACCACCTGCTCGCCAAACGGCGACAGGCCGCCCCACTTGGGCGCGTCGGTGGCGCTGTCGGCCCAGGTCGTGGTCTTGGAGTGGGTCAGGGTCATGTAGCGGGCGCCGGAATCATAGAACTCGCGCAGCAGACCAAGGGAATCGTCGATGGAATAACCGCCCTCCATGCCGATCAGGCTGGCGATGCGGCCCGCCTTGTGGATGCGGCTGATGTCGTCGGCGGTCGTGGCGATCTCGAACACCGAGGGATAGGCGGCGGCGATGCGCTTGACCGTGTCGATCTGCTCGAAAGTGGCCTTGGCCGCCTCGACCGGCTCCAGACTAGCGGGGACATAGACCGACCAGAACTGGGCCCCGACCCCGCCCGCGCGCAGGCGCGGAATGTCGGTGTGAAGCCGCGTCGTCGCCGCCAGGTTGGTCGCCAGATCAACGCGATAGGGGTCGTTGCCGAAGCTCTGACGCAAGGCCCAGGGCAGGTCGTTGTGACCGTCGATCAGGGGCGTGCGACGCAGGATCTGCATCACCCGCTCCTGCCCCGCTGCATCCCCTTGGGCCTGGGCCAGAGCGGGTCCGGCCAGGACGGCGAGCGAAGCGGCGGCGAGCAGGGCGGTGCGGATCATGGAAGTCCCCTCAAAACTGATAAGGCCACGCTGGCACAGGCGGGGCGGCATGGGAACCGGGTCTGATCTGGATCAAGGCTCTCTTTCAGGCCGGGGCGCATGAAGTGCGCATCGCACACTGTTCACAAAGGCCGCCCGTCATGGTTGAAGCCCTGATGATCCAAGACACCCCCACCCTGATGGTCGAGCATCGCGAGCGCGCCCGCGTCTGGTTCGAGACCCTGCGTGATCAGATCCACGCCGGTTTCGAGGCCCTGGAGGACGCTGCGCCCGCCGACCTCTTCCCTGGCGAAGCGGGCCGCTTCGTGCGTACGCCCTGGGAGCGCAAGGAGGGCGGCGGCGGCGTCATGGGCATGATGCATGGGCGTCTGTTCGAGAAGGTCGGGGTCCACTGCTCGACCGTCCACGGCGCCTTCCCGGCCGACTATGCGAAGAACGTGCCCGGCGCCGAGGAAGACCCGCGCTTCTACGCCACCGGCATCAGCCTGATCTGCCACCCGGTCAGCCCGCGCGTGCCGGCGGTGCACATGAACACCCGCCTGATCTCGACCACCAAGACCTGGTTCGGCGGCGGCGGCGACCTGACGCCCGTGCTGGACGCGGACCGTCGCGACGACCACCCCGACACCCTCGCCTTCCACGCGGCGATGAAGGCGTCTTGCGACGCCTATGACCCCGCCTGGCACGCCAAGTACAAGCAGTGGTGCGACGAGTATTTCTTCCTGCCGCACCGCAACGAACCGCGCGGCACCGGCGGCATCTTCTACGACCACCACGACAGCGGCGACTGGGAGAAGGACTTCGCCTTCACCCAGGACGTCGGCAAGGCCTTCCTCGACGTCTACTCAAAGATCGTCGCGGGCCGCATGACCGAGGCCTGGACGGCCGAGGAACGCGAGGAACAGCTGATCCGTCGCGGCCGCTACGTCGAGTTCAACCTGCTCTACGACCGCGGCACCATGTTCGGGCTGAAGACCGGCGGCAACGTCGAGTCGATCCTCAGCTCCATGCCGCCCGTGGTGAAGTGGCCCTGATCTAGGCGACCTTCGACCGCTCGCTCAGCGCCATCACGCGGGCGATCCCGTCGAACAGGGCGGCCAGGGTCAGCGGCTTGGTCAGATGGCCGTCCGCCCCCGCCGCCCGACCCGCCTCGATGTGTTCGGCCATGGCGTTGGCGGTCAGCATCAGGATCGGTGTCGGCGCCCGGCCCGACTGCGCCTCGAAGGCGCGTATGGCGGCGGTGGCGGTCAGCCCGTCCATCACCGGCATCTGCATGTCCATCAGCACCAGGTCGAAGCTCTCGCGCTTGAAGGTCTCCAGCGCCTGCGCCCCGTCCTCGACCGCGACCAGCTCCATGGCCGTCGCACCCAGCATGATCTCGATGACCTTGCGGTTGGCCGGATGGTCGTCCGCCAGCAGCACCCGCAACGGCTGTTCGCGCACGTCTGCGGCCGGCTGAACCGCCTCGGCGGGCTCGACCGTCCCTTGAACCGGCGGTAGCGGAATCTCGAACCAGAAGCGCGAGCCCTCGCCGGGCCTGCTCTCGCACTCCAGCCAGCCGCCCATCAGCCCGACCAGTTCGCGCGAGATGGCCAGCCCCAGCCCCGTGCCGCCGAAGCGCCGCGTGATCGAGCCGTCCGCCTGCTGGAAGCGACCGAAGATGCGCGCCTTCTGTTCCTCGTCGAAGCCGACGCCGGTGTCGGTGACGGTGAAGCGCACATCGCCTTCCAAGCCCGGCTCGACGGTCAGCGTCACCTGTCCTTCGGCGGTGAACTTCAGCGCATTGCTGACGAGATTGGTCAGGACCTGACGCACGCGCACGGCGTCGCCCTCGACCAGTCGATCCAGCCCCGGATCGACATGGGCGACGACCGCCCCCCCCTTGGCCTCGGCGGGGATGCGCCACAGGGCCGCCACGTCGTGCACAGCCCGCCCCAGATGGAAGGGCGCGGCCTCGATCGTGACCTGACCGGACTCGATCCGGGCGCTGTCCAGAATGTCGGACAACAGCCTTTCCAGCGTCGCCCCGGACGAGCGAATGACCTCGACCATGTCCTGTTCGTCGGGGTTCAGGTCGCGCTGCGCCAGGGCGTCGGCCATGGCCACCACCCCGTTCAGCGGCGTGCGGATCTCGTGGCTCATATTGGCCAGAAACTCGCTCTTGGACCGATTGGCGTCTTCGGCGCGACGGCGCGCGCTGCGCAGTTCCGCGCCTTGGCGCCATTGCCAGATCAGGGTCAGCAGGGCCGACAGCATGAAGACCACGCCGATGCCGACAATCCAGTTCTGCCAGCGGATGACCGTGCGCTGCAGCTCGGTGTTGGCCCGCGCCGTGTCCAGTTGCTGGCGGCGCCGATCCAGCTGCTCCTGAATATCGCCTGTGACCTGGCGGATGCCGGCGCTGAACCGCTGCGAGGTCTGGACGTCCCGTGCGCGCTGATAGGTTCGCAGCACCTGATAGGCCTCGGTCGACCGGCCCTGCGCGAACAGAAGCTCCGCCTCGACCAGGGCCACATGGGAATCCACCCCGCCCAGGCCGTCGAAATGGCGCAGTTGATCAAGGTCGCGCCGCGCCCCGTCCACGTCGCCGGTCCGCGCCCGCGCCACCGCCCGCAGCGGCAGGATTTCCAGCCTCAGGAAGGCCGCCACGCCCAGGTCCTCGCCATAGGGGGCGAGACAACTCAGCACGTCCAGCGCCTCATCCCTGGCGTCCGCGACCTGGGCGCACAGGGCCGCGTCATAGACCATCAGGTTTTCCAGCCCGGTCCTCAGGCTCAACCGACGGTGTGCGGCGTAGTATTCCTGCGCCCGCGTCAGATCGCCGACCTGAACCGCCATCTTGGTCAGGTTGTAGAGGCTGTCGAAATCGGGGCGTGGGTAGGCCGGGTTGGCGTAGTCGATCTCGAACCGACGGAAGGCGATGGTGGCCCCGACCACGTCGTTCAGCTTCATCAAGCCCATGCCGGTCATCTCCCACAGACCGGAATGGGCCGTGGCGGCATAGGCGTCCTCGTCGGGAATGTCGGCCTCGGCCTGATTGAGCAGCTTCAGCCCCTCGCCGACCCGGTCCTGATCCATCAGGGTCAGGGCCGTCAGACGCGCGGCGTGGGCGCGCACGAACCAGTCGACGCCATTGACGACCATCCGATTCATTTCGACATCGACGTTCAGGTCGCCCTGATCATAGCGGGCGCTGAGGTCGTTCAGATGCGCGACCTGGATGAAGCGCTGATCGCGTTGCGCCCGCGCTCTTTCTTCCAGACGGCGGTTCCAGAAGGCGGCGCGCTCGAACTCGCCCTGGTTCTGAACGATCCAGACGACGTGATAGATCCGGTTCAGCCCCTCGCGGTCCCGACGCCTGTAGGCCGCCTCGCCAAAGGCTTCCAGCTGCGCGAAACTCGTCCGCGAGGCGCGCGTCTCCACGGCCCGCAGCAGATCCGCAGGCGGACCTTCGCCTGGCGTCTGGGCCTGGACCTGAGCCTGGGCCAGACCCGGCGACAGCAGAATGGCGATCGCGAGGACCGCGGCTTTGATGGGCGACATATCACTTCCGAACTGACGCCCCAGAATGGCACGCCAGAAGTTAGCGTTCAGCGAACGCCCCGCCCCCTCTTGTCAGATGCCGCTCCCGTCCGCCTCGACCGGCGGCGGGGTCAGCAGCAGATAGGCCCGGATCCAGGCCGTCAGCACCGCCCGGTCATTGGCGCCTTCCAGGCTCAGCAAGGCCTCATCCGCCAGATCATGCGGGATGCGGTCGCCGCGCCGCCCCTCGATCAGGGCGGCGGCATAGGCGGGCTGGAACTCCGGGTGGCACTGGAAGCTGACCGCGTCCTCGCCCCAGGCCAGACCGGCGTAGGGGGTGAAGGGGCTGGAGGCGATCACCCGTGTGTCGGGCGCGACGGCGACCACCTGATCCTGATGCGACACCGGAATGGCGATGGAGGGCGCGCGCGGATGCATCCACGGCTCATGGCTGACCACGTCATAGCGATGCAGGCCGACGCCCCAGCCCTTGTGCGACTTCTTGACCTTGCCGCCGAAGGCATGGGCGATGACCTGATGCCCGAAGCAGATGCCCAGCAGCCGCGTCTGGCCCCGTGCAGCCCGCAACCACTCCACCAGCGGCGAGATCCACGGCAGATCGTCATAGACCCCCGCCGCCGAGCCGGTGACGATGGCCCCGGTATAGATCGACGGGTCCTCCGGCAGATGGCCCGACTGCACGTCAAAGCGCACGGTGGGCACGTTCTCGCCCAGCAGGGCGCGGAACCGTGCGGGATAGTCGTCGAAGGCGTCCCGCAGATGCTCGGGCGGGTGGCCGGTTTCCAGAATGGCGATACGGGTCATTTCGGCGTTTTCCAGCGGGGAGAAGGAAGCGTCTGCCTCTGGATTGGGGTAGAAGTCGGACGATTGCAACGAGGCCGCCCTTCATGTCCGCCGACGCGACCGCCGACACCCCTGTCGTCCTGATCAATATCTTCAAGTGCGACGCGCGCCGTCAGGACGAGTTGATCGAGCATCTGACGACCCTGGCCCAGGTCCAGCGCGCCCTGCCCGGCTTCGTCTCGGCCACCCTGCATCGCGGTCTGAACGGACGGGTCGTGGCCAATCACGCCGTCTGGGCCAGCGCGACGGACTGGAAGGTCATGACGCGCCACCCCGAAGTCGTGGCGGCCATGGGGCCGATCCTGGCCATCGCCACCTTCGAGCCCCACCTGTACGAGCCCGGCGAGGTCGTCGAGGCCTGACCGGCTCGCCTATCAGACCCCGCCAATCCCCATGTTTCATTGGGATCGACGGCTTCTCGCGGCGTTTTGCACGACTACGCCTCGGGTTGTGCCAGGATGAAGGGGTTCTTTGACATCGTCGCAGCCCGCCGTCCGCCTCGATCCTTCCCGCTCACGCGGTGAAGGGGGCGCCCCACCTGCCGTCATCCTCGGGCTTGACCCGAGGATCGGGCTATCCGTCTGCGCGACGTCGGCACGTCGAGCGCGCCCGCTCCTTCGATCCTCGGGTCAAGCCCGAGGATGGCGGCGGACAAGGCAGGCGCTCCGAAGCCCCCGGCTCGCGGCCTCCCCACGCCCGCCTCGCCATTGCACGAATTGCACTGTTTTTTTCGCGTCGCAGTGCAATCCACGGCCTCAGCCCGCGCGCCAGACCTCGGCCCGCGCGCCCACCTCGCCCAGGGTCGCGGCCACCCAGCCGCAGATTTCGGCGGCCGCCGCCTCTGCGCCCGAGGGCGGATTGACCACCGTCATGGTGCAGCCGTTCATCTTCATCGGATTGTTCAGCGGGCGCAGGCGCGCCTCGGCCACCAGCACCCGCCCGACCTTGGCTTCTTCCAGCCGCCGGATAAAACCGTCGAAGGTCTCCATGTCCTTCAGCGGGGTCCAGATCGCCACCGTCGCCGTCCGGTCGTGGCGCAGGATGGCGGCGGCGGTCTCGGCTGAGCGGACATAGTCGTCGGGCCGCTCAAACGGCGGATCGATCAGGACCAAAGGCCCCTTGGTCGCCTTCGCCGCCTTCAGCGCCTCGACATAGCCGTCGCCTTCATGACCCTCGGCGGCGGGCCAGTCGGCCAGGGCCTCGGCCAGCATGTCCTGGACAGGCGGATGGAATTCGAACCCGACATAGCGCTCGCCGTCCCGCAGCGCCCGCGCGATCAGCAGGGGCGAGCCGGGATAGAAGCGCGCCCCGCCTTCGGGGTTCAGCGCCGCGACCTCGGCGGCCAGGGCCTCGATCAGCGGCGGCCGGTCCTCGGCGGTCATCAGCCGCGCCACGCCCGCCTCGGCCTCCTTCGACCGCGCCCCGTCGCCCGACAGGTCGTAGAGGCCCGCGCCCGCATGGGTGTCGATGACCGTCACCGGCCCCAGAGCCTCGGTCCAGGCCTGCCGCTCCTTGAGCAGCCACAGCACCAGGGCGTGTTTGACCAGGTCGGCGAAGTTTCCGGCGTGAAAGCTGTGACGATAGTTCATGCCGCTCCGTCCCCCGCCCGGCGCTCGCGGTCAAGAGGAACCCGGTAGGCTCATGGTCCGTTGGTCGTCGCATCTTCAGGATCACAAGCCATGCCCGACGGCGCCGCCCGCCTTCCGACCGCCCCGGACATCCCCGACGGCCTCAGTTGGTGCAACGATGACCAAGCGGGCCTCAGCCGCCGCCGCTCAGGCAAGGGGTTTTCCTATCGCGACCGCGACGGACAGCCCATTCGTGACGCCAGGACGCTGGACCGCATCCGCGCCCTGGCCATCCCCCCCGCCTGGACCGAGGTGTGGATCTGCCCGCGCGCCAACGGCCATATCCAGGCGACGGGCCGCGACCTCAAGGGACGCAAGCAGTACCGCTATCACCCCGACTGGACCCGCCACGCCGCCGACGCCAAGTTCGACCGCCTGGCCGCCTTCGCCCGCAAGCTGCCGAAACTGCGCGAGCGTGTAGAGCAGGACCTGTCACAGCGCGGACCGTGCCGGGACAAGGTGCTGGCCACCGCCGTCCGCCTGTTGGAGATCACCCTGATCCGCGTCGGCAACGCCGAGTATGCGCGCCAGAACCGCAGCTTCGGCCTGACCACCCTGCACAAGCGACATCTGGAGGTGGACGGCGCCGCCCTGACCTTTGAGTTTCGCGGCAAGAGCGGCAAGGATCACCGGATCAGCGTCCGCGATCAGCGCCTGGCCCGCGCCCTGCGCACCCTGGAGGGCCTGCCCGGCCAGCATCTGTTCAAGTATCGCGATGCCCACGGCGACCTGCATCCCGTCACCTCGGACGACGTGAACGCCTATATCCGCGACGCCCTGGGCGAGCAGTTCTCGGCCAAGGACTTCCGCACCTGGGCCGGAACGGCAGCCGCCGCCCGCGCCCTGCGCGACATGGAGCCGCCGACCTCCCCCACCGACGCCCGGCGCAAAGTCACCCTCTGCGTCAAGGCGGTGTCCGGCCTGCTCGGCAATACGCCCACGGTCTGCCGCGCCGCCTACGTTCACCCGCGCGTGCTGGACCTGTTCGAAAACGGCGGCCTGGCCGAGGCCCTGCCCGGCGCGGAGGCCAAAGGCTTCGAGCCCCGCCTGATCCGGCTGCTGTCGCCGCAATGAAATGACGACCGCGCCCGAGTTCGGAGAGCGCCTGACACGAAAAAGCCCCCTGCCTTGCGGTCAGGGAGCCTTCGGTTCGCTTCAGGTCCGGATCAGTCGGCCCAGTTCAGGACGACCTTGCCCGACTGGCCCGAGCGCATGGCCTCGAAGCCCGCCTCGAAGTCCTGATAGGGCATTTGGTGGGTGATCAGCGGCGTCAGGTCCAGACCGGCCTTCAGCAGGCCCAGCATCTTGCGCCAGGTGGTGAACATCTCACGCCCATAGACGCCCTTGATGGTCAGGGCCTTCAGGATGATCGCGCCCCAGTCCGTCTCCATCGGCTTGGAGGGAATGCCCAGCATGGCCATGCCGCCGCCCATGATCAGGGTGTCGACGCACTGCTTGAAGGCGATGGGCGAACCCGACATCTCCAGCGCCACGTCGAAGCCGACCTTCAGGCCCAGCTCGTGCATGACGTCGCGCAGATCTTCCTTGGTGGTGTTCACCGTGCGCACGCCCGGCGCAACCTTTTGCGCAAGTTCCAGACGGAAGTCGTTGATATCGGTCAGAACTACGGTGCGAGCCCCTGCGTGGCGCGCGACCGCAGCGGCCATCATGCCGATGGGACCGGCGCCGGTGACCAGCACGTCCTCGCCCAGCAGGTCGAACTGCTGGGCCGTGTGCACGGCGTTGCCGAAGGGGTCCAGGATCGAGCCGATCTCATAGGGCACGTCATCGGGCAGCTCGATGACGTTGAAGGCCGGGGCCACCACGAACTCGGCAAAGGCGCCCTGACGGTTCACGCCGATGCCGCGGGTGTCGGGGTCCAGGTGGAAGTGACCGGCGCGGGCCGCTTCGGAGTTCAGGTCGATGACGTGGCCCTCGGCCGAGACGCGCTGGCCGATCTTCAGGCGGCGATCCACGTCCTTACCGATGGCCACGATCTCGCCGGCGAACTCGTGGCCGGTGATCATAGGCACCGGGACGTTCTTCTGAGACCACTCGTCCCAGTTCCAGATGTGGATGTCGGTGCCGCAGACAGCGGTGCGGTGGACGCGGATCAGAACGTCCTCGTCACCCGCCACGGGGATCGGGGCGTCGATCAGCTCAAGGCCGACGTCGGGCCTGGTCTTGGCCAGGGCCTTCATGGATTGGGTCATCGGATCACTTCTCCCACTCGTGCAGCCCTAGCTGGGCTGGCCGTCGAGCTTCAATTCAAATCTTACACGATCGGGGGCTGAGGCCGTCTCTGCCTGGGCCTGAAGGAGAAGCTCAATGAGCGTCTCGAAGTCCGGTCCCATCGCATCTCTGGAAGCCTGGAAATCCCGCCAGTCGAGAGTGACCGGCTTTTCCAGCAGGCCGGTCACCGTGTCCCAGAGGGCGTCGAGGTTTCGACCGAACCAACTCGGCACCCCTTCGATCCTCGCAAAAGCCTCATAGAAATCGTCGGTGGTCTTGATTATCCGCCCGTCGATATGCGCTTCCATCGCTAGATCGGACGTCAGATGACGCCCAACTCCTTGCCCGCCTGAACGAACGCCGCCACGGCGGCGTCGATCTGTTCAAAGGTGTGAGCCGCCGACATCTGGGTGCGGATGCGGGCCTGACCGCGCGGCACCACCGGGAAGCTGAACCCGATCACATAGACGCCCAGTTCCAACATCCGCGCCGCCATGTCCTGCGCCAGCTTGGCGTCGCCTAGCATGACGGGGATGATAGGGTGCTCGCCCGGCTGCAGGGTGAAGCCCGCCGCCGTCATGGCCGAGCGGAAGCGCGCGGCGTTGGCGAACAGCTGGGCGCGCAGGGCGTCGCCCTCCTCGCCCGCGGCGATGCGGATGGCCTCCAGCGACGAACCGCAGACGGCGGGCGCCAGGGCGTTGGAGAAGAGGTAGGGCCGCGCCCGCTGCTTCAGCAGGGCCACGACATTGGCCTTGGCGCAGATGAAGCCGCCCATGGCGCCGCCCAGGGCCTTGCCGAAGGTGCCGGTGACGAAGTCCACCTCGACGCCGTGATGGGCGTAGGAGCCGCGCCCCTTGTCGCCCAGGAAGCCGGTGGCGTGGCAATCGTCGACCATGATCAGGGCGCCGTACTGGTCAGCCAGGGTCCGGATCTCTTTCAGCCTGGCGATATAGCCGTCCATCGAGAAGGCGCCGTCGGTGGCGATGATGATCTCGCGCGCGCCGTCGGCCCGGGCCTGCTTCAGTTGGGCTTCCAGATCGGCCATGTCCGAGGTGGCGAAGCGATAGCGCTTGGCCTTGCACAGGCGCACGCCGTCGATGATCGAGGCGTGGTTCAGGCTGTCCGAAACGATGGCGTCCTCAGCCCCGAACAGGGGCTCGAAGATGCCCCCGTTGGCGTCGAAGGCGGCGGCGAACAGGATGGTGTCTTCAAAGCCGAGGTAGTCGGCGATGGCACGTTCCAGCTCCTTGTGGATTTCCAGCGTGCCGCAGATGAAGCGGACCGAGGCCGTGCCGGCGCCCCACGTCTCCATCGCCTTGATGCCCGCCTGGGTGACGCGCTCGTCGCCGGCGAGGCCGAGATAGTTGTTGGCGCAGAAGTTCAGGACCTCGCGGCCGTTCACCGAAATCACCGGCCCCTGACGCGAGGCGATGACGCGCTCGGGCTTGGTCAGGCCCTGGGCGTCGATGTCGGCCAGTTCGGCGGAGATGCGGTCGTAGAAGACCGTATTGGTGCTCTGGGTCATGATTTCTCCGCTACGCTGAATTCAGGCAGGTTTGAACCCCTGATTTCAGGCCGCAGGGGCAGGCCTGGCCGAAGCCTCGCTTACCGAACGAAACGGGCTGACACGAATTTGCCTCCCGCACGCGGTCAGGGCCAGCGGGAGCGTGACCAAGGCCGTATCGCCGGGCGTCGTCAGGCGCAGGGTCTTGGCCTCGGGACAGACCTTTTCGCCCTCGGCTTCATGCGGCACGACGTTCCAGGCCAGATCGAAATAGGCCTTGGACTGGGGCTTCAGCGCGACCGGCGTCGGCGTCGTTCCCTGCGTGAAATAACTCCCCGGCTCCTGCACCGCCTTGACCGCCGTCAGGACACGGTCGCCCGCATCGGCCAGCGTCACGGTCGGATAGCCCGTCAGGCTGCAGGTCTGCGTCCCGACATTCTGCAAGGCCAGGGTGGTGAGGCGATTGCCCATGCCCGCGTCGCCGCCCTCGACCGACAGCCTCAGATTGGTCCCGATGCACGGCGCCTCGGGCGACGGAGCCAGGGCCGGGACCGGGCGACTGCAACGCTCGATGATGGTCCCGCCTGTCGTATCATTCGGCGCCAGTCGGCTGAGGGTCCCGCTTTCCTGCCCGTCGCGGCTGGCGGTCCACCACTCCAGCCCCTGTCCGGCGTAGCGCGCGCCGCTGGCCGAAACCGCGCTGGCCAGGACATAGTCGCGACCGTCATAGGACACCCGTGCCGTCTCCGTGTCGGGATAGGTCACAGTGACCACCTTGCCGCTCTCGCAGGCATAGCCGACGGCGGCGGCGAGCGGGGCGACCGGCGCCTCGACCGGGGCGGTCGTCGGCGGCGCCTCCTGCGAACAGGCGGCTGCGGTCAGGCCGAGACAGGTCATCAGCGCAACGGCGGTACGGGTCATGGTCGGCCTCTCTGAGGGTGTCCCGTCCGAACGCCGCTCTGCGTCAAAGGCTCCGCTTGTCAGGAAATGCAGCGAGGCGGTTGCGTAGTGATACACTATAACATATCAAGTTCGCGACATTGTAACGGGGATGCGTGCCTTGCGACTTCAAACCTTTCTGCTGACCGCCGCCGGGGCCGCCGCCCTCTCCTGCAACGCCTTCGCGGCTGACGACGTCATCCAGACCGCGCATCAGGACGAGCCGACCGAGATCGCCGATGTGGTGGTCCGCGCCCTGCCCCTGGGCCGCGCCGGCGACGATGTGGGCTCGCACGTCGCCCTGCTGAGCGGCGACGAACTGGTCCACCGCCGCCAGTCGACCCTGGGCGACACCCTCAGCAGCATTCCCGGCGTCAACTCCGACACCTTCGGCGGCGGCGCCAGCCGCCCGGTGGTGCGTGGCCAGGCCGCCCCGCGCGTCAAGGTGCTGAGCGAAGGCGCGGGCCTGATGGACGCTTCGGAAGTCTCGCCCGACCACGCCATCTCGGGCGAGCCCCTGCTGCTGGAAGGCATCGAAATCCTGCGCGGCCCCTCGGCCCTGCTCTATGGCGGCGGCGCCATCGGCGGCGCGGTCAACCTTCTGGACAAGAAGATCCCCACCCGCATCCCCGCCAGTAACGGCGAGGGCGTGGTCGAATACCGTCGCGGCTCGGTCGACAACGAAGAGGCCGGCGTGGTCGGCCTGACGGTCGGTGCAGGCAACTTCGCCGTTCGCGTTGAAGCCGCCGCCCGCAAGGCGGACGACTACCAGGTCCCGGACTGGAACGAACCGCGTCTGGACGGCTCCTACAACGAGACCTCGACCGCGACGCTGGGCGCCTCATACATCGGTTCGCGCGGCTATCTGGGCGCGGCCTATACCGAACAGACCAGCCGTTACGGCCTCGCGGGCCACACCCACGAATATGAGGGCTGCCACCCGCACGGCGACCACCTGCATTGCGGCGGTCACGACGATCATGACCATGACGGCCACGATCACGAGGAAGGCGAGGAACACGATCACGACCACGGCGTGCCCGAGGTCCGTCTGAAGAGCCGCCGCGTCGATCTGCGAGGCGAACTGCGCGATCCCCTGCCCGGCATCGAGAACCTGCGTCTGCGCGCCGGCTACACCGACTATCAGCATCAGGAGCTGGAAGAAGGCGTCGTCTCGACCACCTTCACCAACGAGGGCTATGACGGCCGCATCGAGGCCCAGCATCGCGAGATCGCCGGCTTCAAGGGCGTGGTCGGCCTGCAACTGAGCAAGAGCGACTTCGCCGCGGTCGGCGAGGAGAGCTTCCTGGCCCCCAGCACGACCAAGAACACCGGCCTGTTCGTGATGGAGGAATATGAACTGGGCGACTGGCACCTGGAGGGCGCCCTGCGTCAGGAGTGGCAGGAGGCCTCGGCCATCGGCCTGCCGGACGCCGAGCACAAGCCCTTCTCGATCTCGGGCTCGGCGGTCTGGCACTTCATGCCCGGCTGGTCGGGCGCGGTGTCGCTGTCGCGCTCGCAACGCGCCCCCTCGGCGCAGGAACTCTATGCCGACGGCGTCCACCTGGCGACCAACACCTATGAGATCGGCGACAGCGGCCTGGACGTCGAAACCGCCAACGCCCTCGAGCTGACGCTGCGCAAGACGGCGGGGTCCACCACCGCCTCGGTCAGCGCCTATCACTACGTCTACGACGACTACATCTTCGCCCGCACCCTGGATCAGTTCGAGGACTTCCGCCTGATCCAGTACAGCCAGGCCGACGCGACCTTCACCGGCCTGGAAGGCGAGGTGCGCCAGCAGTTGACGCCCTGGCTGTCGGCCACGGTCTTCGGCGACTATGTGCGCGGCGAGCTGAAGGGCGACGGCGGCAACCTGCCGCGCATCCCGGCGGCGCGTCTGGGCGTCCGCGCTGAGGCCTTCGCCGGGCCATGGTCGGGCGACGTCGAATACAGCCGCACCTTCAAGCAGAACGACATCGCCGCCTTCGAGAGCGAGACGCCGGGCTACAACATGGTCAACGCCACCGTGGCCTATGACGTGGAGCTGGCCGGGGTGAAGTCTCAGATCTTCCTGCGCGGGACCAACCTGCTGGACGAACTGGCGCTGAACCACGCCTCCTTCCTGGCCGAAACCGCCCCGCAGCGCGGCCGCAACCTGGTCGTCGGCGTGCGCGCCCGCTTCTGATTTCATCGGAGCCGAAAAAAGAAGGGGCGGCGTGCGACGGACGCCGCCCCTTTCTGCGTTAGATCACTGTCGGGCCTGCTGTGACATTTCCGCGTCATTACCTGTTAATCTGACGGAGACCGTCCCGCCACTATTCGGCGCACATCGGTCTTCAAGCAGGTCGACGCCCCAAGCTTCCGGTCTAGCCAGGACTCTTCATGTCACCCGTCGTTCTGCTTCTCGCTCTCGCCTCGCTCGATCCCAATGCGGAGACGACGCCCGCGGTCGCGCCGCAGACCCAGACGCCCGCCGTCCCTGCGGCTGAAGAGCAGGAAGCCTATGACCTGGGCGAGATCCAGGCTGTGTCGAGCCGGCGCCGGGGCGCGGCCCTGGGCGACTATGAGCCCGAGCTGGTGCTGGATGAAGAACAGCTGAAGGCCTACGGCGCCAGCAGCATCCAGGAGTTGATGACCCTGCTGGAGCCGGTGACGCGCAGCTCACGCGGCGGCGCGCCGGTCTTCCTGGTCAACGGACGGCGCATCTCGGGCTTCCAGGAAATCCGCGGCATCCCGCCCGAGGCCATCGAACGCACCGAGATCCTGCCCGAGGAAACCGCCCTCTCCTACGGCTACAGCGCCGATCAGCGCGTGGTGAACTTTGTGCTGAAGGCGAACTTCCGCTCGCTGACGATGCAGGCCAGCGTCCGCCGCCCGGATGCAGGCGGGCGTACCGTCAGCGATCTGGAAAGCAACATCCTGCGCATCGCCGGCAAGCAGCGCACGACGCTGGATCTGGAATACGAGAACGACACCCCCCTGTTCGAGACCGAACGCAATATCCAGCGTGAAGACGGCGACCCGACCGCTTATCGCACCCTGCTGGCCAAGCAGGAGCAGGCCTCGGTCGCCGGTTCGCTGGTGCGCGACCTGAACGACACCACCGCCCTGACGCTGAGCGCCAGTCTGGAGGACACCTCGCGGCTGTCCTATCAGGGTCTGCCGAGCGTCCAGTTGGCCCTGCCGCCGTCGACGGTGACGGAAATGCTCTACCTGAACGCCCCCGACGCCCTGTCGCGCACCACCGACACCCTGGCGGGCAAGGTCGGGGCCCTGGTGGACGGCTATCTGGGCGACTGGCGCTGGACGCTGACCGGCGGCTACGACCGCACCGAAACCAAGACCCGCACCGGGCGCGGGCTGGATCAGGACACGCTGCAATCCGGGGTGACGGCGGGCATGATCGATCCGTTCGGCGACGCCGACCAGGCGCCGCGCTTGCCCTTCGACACCGCCCGATCCGTGTCCAGCAGCGGCAATCTCGAAGGCGTCATCAACGGCACCGCCTGGGAGGGGCCTGCGGGCGCCCTGACCTCGACCTTCAAGGTCGGCTTCGACACCCAGACCCTGGATTCCGAGAGCCTGCGTTATGATGCGGACCTGAAGACCAGCGTCTTCTCGGAGCGCTCGCTGTCGCGCGACCGGACCAGCGCCTCAGGCAACTTCAACCTGCCCATCGCCAGCCGCGACCGCGAGGTTCTGAGGGTGCTGGGCGACCTGTCGGCCAACCTGAACCTGGCCTATCAGGACCTGTCCGACTTCGGCGGGCTGAGCGCCTATACGGTCGGCCTGAACTGGTCGCCGTGGACGCCGCTCAATTTCAACGTCAGTTGGGCCGACGAACAGAGCCCGCCGTCGATATCCCAGTTGAACGACCCGACCATCTCGACGCCGAACGTGCCCGTCTATGACTTCCGCACCGGCCAGTCGGTCAACATCACCCGCATCGAAGGCGGCAACGCCGGCCTGTCCGAAGAGACCAAGCGCGTGCTCAAGCTGGGCTTCAACCTGACGCCCTTGAAGGACAAGGACCTGCGGCTGACCGCCAACTACACCCGCACCGAGGTCGAAGGCTCCATCGCCGCCTTCCCGACCATCACACCGGAACTGGAAGCGGCCCTGCCCGAGCGCTTCACCCGCGACACGGACGGCAATCTGCTGTCCATCGACGCCCGCCCGCTGAACTTCCAGAAGGCCGAGCAGCAGGAAATCCGCTGGGGCCTGAACTTCTCGACCCCCTTCGGCAAGCCTGACCCGGCGGCGGCAGGGCGTATGGTGCGCGGCCCCGGCGGACCCGGCGGTGGTCCGGGCGCGGGCGGTCCTCCCCCCGGCGGCGGCGGCATGCGAATGGGCGGCGGCGGACGCGGCGGTCGTGGCGCAGCCATGCAGCCCGGCCAGGGGCGCTTCAACGTCTCGCTCTATCACACCTATCGCATCCAGGATGAGATCACGATCCGCGACGGCCTGCCGGTGCTCGACCTGCTGGACGGCGCCGCCATCGGCGCGCGCGGGGGCCAGTCGCGTAACGAGGTCCAGTTCCAGGCCGGCCTGTTCAAGAGCGGCATGGGCGGCTTCCTGAACGCCAACTGGAAGGAGTCCACGCGGATCAGCGGCGGCTCGTCGCCGACCGACGACCTGAGCTTCTCGGACCTGACGACGGTGAACCTGAACCTGTTCGCCGACCTGTCGTCGCGCCAGACCTGGGTGGCGAAATACCCGTGGCTGAAGGGCGCCCGCGTCAGCATCGGCATCGAAAACCTGTTCGACCAAAGGCTGGATGTGCGCGACGGGCTGGGCGAAACGCCCCTGTCCTATCAGCCCGACTATCTGGACCCCTTGGGCCGGACCTTCCGGATCAGTCTGCGCAAGATTCTGTTCTGATCCTCCCTGCCGTCATTCCGGGGCGCGAAGCGAACCCGGAACCCAGACCAAGGGTCTTCTCCGCCCATGCCATTGAAGCCGCCGCCTGGGCCCCGGATTGTCCCTTCGGGCCATCCGGGGTGACGGCAAAGGGGCGGATCGCAGCCAAGATAAAAGGCCCGGTCATCGACCGGGCCTTTTGACTTCAGTGCGCCTCTTTCGGCGTCTCCATCAGCTCGATCAGGACCCCGCCCATCTCCTTGGGATGGAGGAAGACGACCGGCGTGCCGTGGGCGCCGATGCGGGGCTCGCCGGTGCCGAGGATGGTCACGCCCTTGGCGCGCATATCCGCGATGGCGTCGTGGATGTCGGCCACCTCAAAGCAGACGTGGTGCTGGCCGCCCTTGGGGTTCTTGGCCAGGAAGCCGGTGATCGGGCTGGTCGCGTCATAGGGCTCGATCAGTTCGATCTGGGCCGTGGGGGTGTCGATGAAGCAGACCTTCACCCCCTGGGCCGGCAGGTCGAACGGCTCGCCGATCTTCGTCGCCCCCAGGATGTCGCGATACAGCTTGATCGAGTCCGCGATCGAGGGCGTGGCGACGCCGACATGGTTCAGGGCGCCAATCATCACTTCACATCCTTGGGTGCGGGCTGGGCGTAGCCCAGACGCTGGTTCAGCTTTTCAATCAGGTCCGCCGCCGTGTCGGCGATCACCGAGCCGGGCGGATAGACCGCCGCCGCCCCCATATCGAGCAGGGGCTGCACGTCCGACGGCGGAATGACGCCGCCGACCACGATCATGATGTCCTCGCGGCCCAGCTTGGCCAGTTCGGCGCGCAGTTCCGGCACCAGCGTCAGGTGTCCGGCCGCCAGCGACGAGGCGCCGACCGCGTGGACGTTCTTCTCTACCGCATCCCGGGCGGCCTCGGCGGGCGTCTGGAACAGCGAGCCGGCGGTGACGTCGAAGCCGATGTCACCATAGCCGGTTGCGACCACCTTCTGGCCCCGGTCGTGGCCGTCCTGGCCCAGCTTGGCGATCAGGATGCGCGGCGGACCGCCGTCGTTCTCGACGAAGGTGGCGACCATGTCGCGGGCGCGAGCGACCTTGGGATCATTGCCGGCTTCCTTGCCATAGACGCCCGACACGGTCTTCACCGTGGCGACGTGACGCCCAAAGGCGGCCTCCAGAGCGTCAGAAATCTCGCCCACCGTGGCCTTGGCGCGGGCGGCCTGAACCGCCAGTTCCAGCAGGTTGGCGTTTCCGCGCGCGCCAGCGGTCAGGGCTTCCAGGGCCGCGTCGGTGGCAGCCTGATCACGCTCGGCGCGCAGGCGCTTCAGCTTCTCGATCTGGGCCGTCAGGACGGCGGCGTTGTCGACCTTCAGCATCGGAATGTCGTCGGGCGTGTCGTTCAGATAGCGGTTCACGCCGACCACGGTCTGCTTGCCGGTGTCGATGCGGGCCTGGGTCTTGGCCGCCGCCTCCTCGATGCGCAGCTTGGGAATGCCGGCCTCGATGGCCTTGGCCATGCCGCCCGCCGCCTCGACCTCGGCCATCAGGGCGCGGGCGCGCTCAGCCAGATCGTGGGTCAGGCGCTCGACGTAGAAGCTGCCGCCCCAGGGGTCGATGGTGCGGGTCAGGCCCGTCTCCATCTGCAACAGGATCTGGGTGTTGCGCGCGATCCGGGCCGAGAAGTCGGTCGGCAAGGCAAGCGCCTCATCCAGGGCGTTGGTGTGCAGGCTCTGGGTCTGACCGCCCGCCGCCGCCATGGCCTCGACCATGGTGCGGGGCACGTTGTTGAACACGTCCTGCGCGGCGAGGCTCCAGCCTGAGGTCTGACAGTGGGTCCGCAGCGACAGCGACCGCTGATCCTTGGGCGAGAACGTCTCGGCGACCTTTTCGGCCCACAACAGGCGGCCGGCCCGCATCTTGGCCACCTCCATGAAGTAGTTCATGCCGATGGCCCAGAAGAAGCTGAGGCGCGGCGCGAACCGATCCACGTCCATCCCCGCGTCCACGCCCGCCTTGATGTATTCCAGACCGTCCGACAGCGTATAGGCCAGCTCGATCTCGGCCGAGGCCCCCGCCTCCTGCATGTGATAGCCGGAAATCGAAATCGAGTTGAACTTCGGCGTCTCCTGCGCGGTCCACGCGAAGATGTCCGAGATGATCCGCATCGAGGGCGCGGGCGGATAGATGTAGGTGTTGCGGACCATGAACTCCTTCAGAATGTCGTTCTGAATGGTCCCGGTCAGGGCCGCGTGCGGCACGCCCTGTTCTTCGGCGGCGACGACATAGAGGGCCAGGATCGGCAATACCGCGCCGTTCATGGTCATGGACACCGACATCTGATCCAGCGGGATGCCGTCGAACAGGGTCCGCATGTCCAGAATGCTGTCGATGGCCACGCCGGCCATGCCGACGTCGCCCTTCACCCGCGGGTGGTCGCTGTCATAGCCGCGGTGGGTGGCCAGGTCGAAGGCGATCGACAGGCCCTTCTGACCCGCCGCCAGGTTGCGACGATAGAAGGCGTTGGATTCCTCGGCGGTCGAGAAGCCCGCGTACTGGCGGATCGTCCACGGATTGCCCGCATACATGGTCGGATAGGGGCCGCGCATATAGGGGGCGAAGCCCGGCAGGCCGTGGATGGCGTCGAGGCCTTCGAGCGCCTCGGGGCCATAGGCGGTCTCGACCGTCAGGCCCTCGGGCGTCAGCCAGGGATCGCGCGCGGGACCGGCGCCGGTCGCGGTCAGGTCGAGGTCGACCTTGGAGAAGTCGGGGAAGCTCATGGGTTCGCCTCCTCGGACGCGATCTCAAAGGGCGCGGCGAACCGCACCGGGGTCAGGGCCCCGTGGCGTACCGGGACGAAGGCGGGATCGGCGGCCTCGACCGGGGCCGGGCGCGGATCGGGATCGACGTATTTGGTCACGCCGACCATGTGGCGGGCGCCGTCCTTCAGCGCCGCTTCCAACTGACCACGCGCGCGTTCGACGCGCGGCTGGATCAGGTGGTGCTTCAAGGCCTCGACCACGCCGCCTTCGGCTTCAATCGACTGGAACTCGGTCCAGCCCGCCTCGGCCAGATCGCGAGTGCGGCTGTCCAGGAACCAGGACCCGGCGGCGGGATCATCGACCCGACCCAGATTGGCCTCTTCCATCAGCACCAGCTGGGTGTTGCGGGCCTGACGCCGGGCGAAGGCGTCGGGACGGCCCTCGGCGCGGGTGAAGGCGTCCAGCACCACCACATCGGCACCGCCGACTGCGCCCGCGAAACCGGCAGCGGTCAGGCGCAGCAGGTTGGGCCAGGGATCGCGCGCCGACAGCATCCGCCGCGACGAACGGGCCTCGATGACAGCCGGGGTCTCATGTCCGAAGGCCTTGGAGACGCTGGCCCAGATCAGGCGCATGGCCCGCACCTTGGCCAGGGCGTCGAAATATTCGGCGTCGACCGAAACGCCCAGCACCACGCCCTTCAGCGCCTGTTCGGTGCTCAGGCCGGCCAGGACGGCGGCCTTGACGTAGGCGACGGCGCTGGCGGCGGCGAAGGCCAGTTCCTGGCCTGCCGAACCGCCGGCCTCGTGCACCACGCGGCCCGACGCCAGGAACAGTCTGGCCTCGGGGTAGGTCCCGGCCAGACGCGTGGCGGCCTCAGCCGCCTCGGTCACGGCGGCGTCGATCTCGCCTTCCCCCGCCTCAGCAAAAGCCGAAATCGGGTCGAGGTGGAATTGCAGCTGGGCGCGGGGCGAACCCTTGGCCACGGCCGCCAGAGCCTCGGCAGCCTTTACGCCGTCGAAGCCCGCATCCAGCGCCACCGGCGCCAGTTCCAGAGCCACGCCGTCGAGGGCGGCGGCCAGCGCCGTCTCGTCCGTCGTGAACGCGCCCTTCAGCACCACCGAGGCGGCGCCGTTTTCAAGATCGGTCAGGACGGCGGCGTTGACCGCCGCCGCCTCGTCGCCCTCAACCAAGGTGCGCAGGTCCCACGCCCGCCCCTCGGCGTCCGTGGTACGCGGCGCGCGAAGCGCCTGCACCCCGGTTGCGTCGGCATAGAGCGGCCGGATGAGCAGGCCGTCGGCGTCGAGATGCAGCAGGCTTTCGATGGCCCGCCCCTTCAGCGCCTTCTCGGCCTGTTCCCGCCACTCCAGCGGCGTCGGCGTGGGAAAGGTCGTCATCTACGCGAACTCCACCAGCACATCGTCCGCGGCGACCGGATCGCCGGCCTTGGCGCCGACCGCCTTCACCACGCCGTCATGCTCGGCCTTGAGGATGTTCTGCATCTTCATGGCCTCGATGATGGCGACGGTCTCGCCCGACTTGACCTCCTGACCGACGGTCACGGGGATGTCGACGACTAGACCCGGCATGGGCGACAGCACCAGCTTGGAGGTGTCGGCGGCGACCTTTTCAGGCAGGCGCTGATACATGGCGGCGGTGCTGGGCGTCAGGACGCGGACGCGGGCCTTGGCCGCCCGGTGGCGGATGTCGAAGCCGTCTGGCGCGCGCTTGACCTCGGCGGTGAAGGGTTCGTCGTCCAGCACGGCGCGGAACTGGGCCATGCCCGGACGCCAGTCGATTTCCGACAGGGTCAGGTCGCGCTCGTCCAGCGAGATGACCAGATCCTCGGCCTCATCGTACGACAGCGACACCTCATGGGCCTCGCGGTCGATCAGCACGGTCCAGTCGGTGCGTTCCGACGGATCGCCCGCCTGCTCGGCCAGGACCTCGTTCATCGCCGCGGCCACGGTGATGAACGAGGTCCTTTTGCTCTTCGCTGGGCTCCAGACCGCGGAAGCCGTCGGGGAACTCGTCCTTGATGTAGCTGGTCGACAACTGACCGGACTTGAAGCGCTCCTGATCCATCACCGCCGACAGGAAGGGCACGTTGTGGCCGACGCCCGACAGGTGGGTGTCCTCCAGCGCACGGGCCATGCCGGTGACGGCGGCCTCGCGCGTCTCGCCCCAGGAACACAGCTTGGCGATCATGGGGTCGTAGAACATGCTGATCTCGTCGCCCTCGCGGACGCCGGAATCGTTGCGAACGGTGTAGTCGCCCTGATCGCCTTCCTCGGGCTGCTCATAGCGCACCAGACGGCCGATCGACGGCAGGAAGCCGCGATAGGGGTCCTCGGCGTAGATACGGCTTTCGATGGCCCAGCCGTTGATCGACAGGTCTTCCTGCTTGAAGGCCATGGTCTCGCCCGCCGATGAACGGATCATCTGCTCGACCAGATCGACGCCGGTGATCAGCTCCGTCACCGGATGCTCGACCTGCAGACGGGTGTTCATTTCCAGGAAGTAGAAGCTGCGGTCCTGACCGGCCACGAACTCGACCGTGCCGGCGCTGTCATAGTTCACGGCCCGCGCCAGGGCGATGGCCTGATCGCCCATGGCCTTGCGCGTCGCGTCGTCCAGCAGGGGCGACGGCGCCTCTTCGATGACCTTCTGGTTGCGGCGCTGGATCGAGCATTCGCGGTCGAACAGCGAGACGATGTTGCCGTGCTTGTCGCCCAGCACCTGGATCTCGATGTGGCGCGGATTGACGATGAACTTCTCAAGGAAGACCCGGTCGTCGCCAAACGCGGTCAGGGCCTCGGCCTTCACGGCGGCAAAGCCCTCGGCCATGTCGGCATCGGAATGGGCGACGCGGATGCCCTTGCCGCCGCCGCCGGCGCTGGCCTTGATCATGACCGGATAGCCGATCTCATTGGCGATCTGGACCGCCTCTTCGGTCGATTCAATCAGGCCCATGTGGCCCGGCACGGTCGAGACGCCCGCTTCAGCCGCGAACTTCTTGGACGTGATCTTGTCGCCCATGGCCTCGATAGCGTGCGGGTTCGGGCCGATGAAGGTGATGCCCTCGGCCTCCAGCCGGCGCGCGAAGACCGGGTTTTCCGACAGGAAGCCGAAACCGGGGTGCACCGCCTCGGCGCCCGACTGACGCACCGCGTCCACGATCTTGTCCTGGATCAGATAGGACTGGGCGGCGGGGGACGGCCCGATGTGGATGGTCTCGTCGGCCATCTCGCAGGCCAGCGAACCGGCGTCGGCGTCCGAGTAAACGAGCACCGTCTTGATGCCCATCTTGCGGCAGGTCTTGATGATCCGAACCGCGATCTCGCCCCGGTTGGCGATGAGGATTTTCTTGAACATTTTTATACCGCTAATGCTATCTGCAACGCCTTGGAGTAACGTTGTTGACTAAGCACTCCCTTGGCTTTTTGGCTGTGAGGCATCTGAATCTGCGGCTGCACCCATCGCGCTTCCGAGGAAGCTATCTGGTCGCCTTGGAGGCTTCCCGCGTTTTAGTTTCTTAATCGACCTAGAAACCAACGACGGATCTCGATCTTCAATTTCTCGATCAAGAATTTTTATAGAATATTCCGTATAAGCGGCCGTGAATGGGAACAACACTTCCATCAAACCACGCTCCTCTTCGTTAGGATCGTAGAGACATTTCAATGTAGAGATTGCGTTTACCGACTGCTCAACAGCATCTATTGCAGCCGGCGTAGGCAACGTCATTGGATCGATTCTTTTTAAAGACTCCGACAACTCGTCGAGCATTTCAAATGCTGGCATCTCATGGAGCCTCAACCCACTTTTCATGACACCTGACGTCATTTTTTGGATCGTAGCCAACTTCATGATTTGCAATCTAACGTAACCAATGACTACGGCCTGCTGCGTCTCGAGCCGCCTATTGCCGGTGTTCGATAGAGCTATCGCCTGCAGCAGAGTTAGAAAGACGAGAACAGCCCCTACAGCATCCCAGTCCAACATTTTGGTGAGCTGAACGCCAAACTCCCAAAGCGCAGTGCTTTGAATCTGCTCCATCGGCGAATTTCCTTTTTCAGTTGGGAAAATTCACAGCGGAATGTTGTCGTGCTCTTCCAGGGATTTTCCTGGGTCTTGTTCTTCAGCGTGCGCAGGGCCTTGATCAGGCGGCGGCGCGTGCCGTGCGGCATGATGACGTCGTCGATGTAGCCGAGCCCGGCCGCGACGAAGGGGTTGGCGAAGCGTTCCTTGTACTCGGCCTCGCGCGCGGCCAGGGCCTCGGGGTCGCCGGCCTCCTTGCGGAAGATGATCTCGACCGCGCCCTTGGCGCCCATGACCGCGATCTCTGCGGTGGGCCAGGCGTAGTTGACGTCGCCGCGCAGGTGCTTGGAGCTCATGACGTCATAGGCGCCGCCATAGGCCTTGCGCGTGATGACCGTCAGCTTGGGCACGGTGGCCTCGGCATAGGCGAACAGCAGCTTGGCGCCGTGCTTGATCAGGGCGCCATACTCCTGCTTGGTTCCCGGCATGAAGCCCGGCACGTCCACCAGCGTCACCAGCGGAATGTGGAAGGCGTCGCAGAAGCGGACAAAGCGCGCGGCCTTGCGGCTCGAGTCAATGTCCAGCACCCCCGCCAGCACCTGCGGCTGGTTGGCGACGATACCGACGGTCTGGCCGTCCAGACGACCGAAGCCGCAGATGATGTTCCGGGCGAAGTCGGCGCCGATCTCGAAGAAGTCGGCCTCGTCGACCATCTTCAGGATCAGCTCCTTCATGTCGTAGGGCTGGTTCGGATTGGTCGGGATCAGGGTGTCGAGCGACGCCTCATCGCGATCCGGCTCGTCGTAGCTGTCGCGCACCGGCGGCTTTTCGCGGTTCGACAGGGGCAGGAAGCCGATCAGACGGCGGACCTCGGACAGGGCCTCCAGATCGTTCTCGAAGGCGCCGTCGGCGACCCCCGACTTGCCGGCGTGAACGCGGGCGCCGCCCAGGTCCTCGTGGCTGACGACCTCGTTGGTGACGGTCTTCACCACGTCCGGGCCCGTCACGTACATGTAGGACGTGTCCTTCACCATGAAGATGAAGTCGGTGATGGCGGGCGAATAGACGTCGCCGCCCGCGCACGGGCCCATGATGACCGAGATCTGCGGGATGACGCCCGAGGCCAGGGTGTTTTGCAGGAAGATGTCGGCGTAGCCGGCGAGCGATTCCACGCCTTCCTGAATGCGCGCGCCGCCCGCGTCGAACAGGCCGATGATCGGCGCGCCCGCCGTCAACGCCATCTTCTGGATCTTGACGATCTTGGCCGCGTGCGCGCCCGACAGGGAGCCGCCGAAGACGGTGAAGTCTTTCGAGAAGACATAGACCAGACGGCCGCCGATGGTGCCGCGCCCGGTGACGACGCCGTCGCCCGGAATGCGCTGCTGATCCATGCCGAAGTCGTGGCTGCGATGCTCTACGAACATGTCGGTCTCTTCGAAGCTGCCTTCGTCCAGCAGGACTTCGATCCGTTCGCGCGCGGTCAGCTTGCCCTTGGCGTGCTGGGAGGCGATGCGCTTTTCACCACCGCCCAGTTTGGCGGCGGCGCGACGGCGTTCAAGCTCCTCGAGGATGGCCTGGCTCATGGTTTGGGCTGCTCCCTGTAATCTTTGATGATCACTGAGACGCTTCGTTGCAAAAAGGCAATCGCAACTTTGCAAAAGGGGCGTAAGTGCGTAAGCCTGCCAAGGTCGAAGGGCTGTTTTGCAAAGTTGCGATGGCGGAAAAACTCTACCTCGGGGCCAAGGTGCGCAAGCTGCGCGAGGCGCGCGGCTGGACGCTGGAAGCCTGCGCTGGGCGGCTGGCCCTGTCGCCTTCCTACCTGTCGCAGATCGAGACCAATCAACGCCCGGCGACGGCGCGGGTTCTGATCGCCCTGACGCGGGCCTTCGACGTGGACGCCAGCCTGTTCGATCTGGACGGCGACGCCCGCCTGATCGCCGACCTGCGCGAGGCTGTCACCGACGTGGCCGGTCACGCCGAGGCGCCGTCCGCCGTCGAGCTGAAGCAGGCGGTGACCACCACGCCGCGACTGGCGCGACAGTTTCTGGCCCTGCATCAGGATTACCGCCGCCTCGACGAGCGGCTGAAGACGCTGAACGAGACCCTGGGTCGCGACGAGCGGGCGCAAGCGGCCCCCGCCCTGCCCTATGAGGCGGTGCGCGACTTCTTCCACTATCGCGACAACTACATCGACGTTCTGGATCAGGCGGCGGAGGCGCTGGCGGAGCAGTTGGGTCTGGGCGCTGGCGGCCACCCGGAGCGCGATCTGGAGGCGGCGCTGAACGACCTGTGCGGGGTGCGCCTGGCGACCGGCGAAGGGCGCGGGGCCATGCGGCGCTTCGACCCGGCGGCGCGCATCCTCTATATCGACGCCAGCCTGCCCGGCGCGACGCGGTCCTTTTTGATGGCGCATCAGCTGGTCCTGCTGCGTTTCCACGACCTGATCGAGCATGAACTGGACCGCGCCGCCTTCGACATTCCCGCCGCGCGCGACGTCTGCCGGGTGGGGCTGGCCAACTATGCGGCGGGTGCCCTGCTGCTGCCCTATCGCCGCTTCCTGGAGGCGGCGCGCGAACTGCGGCACGACGTGGACCGCTTGCGCAACCGCTTCCACGTCAGCTTCGAGCAGGTCTGCCACCGGCTTTCGACATTGCAGCGTCCAGGCTGGCGCGGCGTGCCCTTCTACTTTGCGAGGGTGGACATGGCCGGGAACATCACCAAGCGGCACAGCGCCACGCGCTTCCAGTTCGCCCGCTTCGGCGGCGCCTGCCCCCTGTGGAACGTGCACGAAGCCTTTGGCGCGCCGGACCGTATCCTGGTCAACCTGTCGGAGATGCCGGACGGCTCACGCTACATCTGCATCGCCAAGAGCGTATCCAAGCCGGGCGGCTCCTACCTCGAACCCGACCGCCGCTATGCACTCGGCCTCGGCTGCGAGATCGAACACGCGGATCAGCTGGTCTATGCGGCGGGACTGGACCTGAACGGGCCGCCCACCCGCATGGGCGTAAGCTGCCGCATCTGCGAGCGCACCGACTGCGCCCAACGCGCCTTCCCGCCCATCGACCGGACCCTGCGCGTGCCGGAAAACGAGCGCGGCGTGATCCCCTACACCCTCAGCTGAGGCTCAAAAGAAAACCCCGCCGGGCGGACCGGCGGGGCTTCAGTTTTTCCGGGGCTGGAAACCCTAGAAGTTGGCGGTCACGCTCAGCGTCACGGTGCGCGGCGCGCCGTAGAAGCCGATGACGGAATCGCCCGTCAGAGCGCCGGGGAAGTTGTAGCCGCCCGCGCGATAACGTTCGTCGGACAGGTTGCGCCCGGCCAGGCTGACGCGATAACGGGCGTCGGGCGCGGTCCACATCAGGGTGGCGTCATAGAGCCAGTAGGCCCCCTGATCGAGCAGCGGGATGGCCGTCTCGAACATCTGCGTCGCGCCACGATACGAGGCCATGGGCGTGAAGATGATCGAGCCGCGATCGCCCAGATCGACGCTGTAGGGCAGCGCGATATTAGCCGTCCAATCCGGCGTGTTCTGGAACTCGCGCTGGTCGGCCATGTTCTCGCGTCTGCCGGTCAACGGGTTGAAAGTGACGAAGTCGTTGAACTGGGCGTCCAGGTAGCCCAGCGTCAGGCGCGGGATGAAGCTGTCGGTGATCCGCGCGCTGGCCTCCAGTTCCCAGCCCCAGATCTCGCTGGAACCCGCATTGTCGACGAAGCTGACGACCGAAGCGGGCGGAATGAAGAACTGCGAGGTGATCTGCTGGTCGGTGTAGTCCGACTTGAACAGGGCCGTGGCGAAGTTGACGCGGCGGTCAAGCAGCGAGCCCTTCAGCCCGATCTCATAGGTGTCGACCAGTTCCGGCTGATAGCCGTCGATCGTCTCGGGATAGAGGCTGGCGTCGCCGCGCATGTCGAAGCCGCCCGACTTGAAGCCCCGTCCATAGGAGGCGTAGCCGGTCAGTTCAGGCGTGAACTTGTAGCTGGCGCTAATCCGCGGGGTGAACTCGGAATAGGTGTCCGAGTTGGTGTAGTCGGTCGAGGGCGCGCCGGCGGCGACCGCCGAGCTGTTGCCGAAGAATGGGCTCTTGATGCCTAGATAGTTCTGACGGAACTGATCAACGCTCTTCTTGTCCTGCGTCCAGCGACCGCCGACCGACAGCGACAACTGATCCGTCAGATCGTAGCTGAAGTCGGCGAAGACGGCGAAGCTCTCGGTGTCCACCTTGCCGCCCGTAAAGGTCGTCAGGCCGGGCGCGAAGCCGGGCGGCACCAGCGGATAAAGGCCGATGACCGTGTCGAAGGCGCCCTCGGCCGAGGCGTCCATATAGAAGACGCCGGCCACGCCCTGCCAGCGCTCGCCCTCGAACAGGACCTGGAATTCCTGGGTGAACTGGCTGTCGGCGTAATAGCCGGGAATGTCGAGAATGGGCTGCGGCAGGCCGTCGAAGTCGATGCCGTCGCCCTTGGTGTCGCCGTCGCGCCAGGCCGTGACCGACTTCAGCGTCACGGCGTCGTTGACGTTCCACTCGCCAGTGAAGGACAGGCCGCGCGTGCGCACATAGCCCTCGTCGCCGATGCCGGCGCGGGTGTCATAGACGCTGTCGGTGGTCGGGCCGATCAGGCGATAACCGTGACGGGCGTTGGACTCGTCCTCGGTCATGTCGCCGGCCAGGCGGAAGAAGAGGTCGTCGGTCGGGGTCCACTCGACGCTCAGACGACCCGCCGTGACGTCCTTGTTGTAGTGTTCGGCGCCCGTGGTCAGGTTCGTGCCGTAGCCGTCGCGCGTATAGCGGGCGACCGCGCCGCCGATGCGCAGGGTGTCGGTCAGGGGCGTCGAGCCCGAGGCGATCAGGTCGACCTGATTATAGCTGCCATAGGCGCCCTTCAGCGTCAGCTCCGGGTCCTGACCCAGGCGCTTGGTGACGTACTTGATCGCGCCGCCGATGGTGTTGCGGCCGTAGAGGGTGCCCTGCGGTCCCCGCAGGACCTCCAGCCGCTCGATGTCGAAGATGTCCAGCACCGCGCCCTGCGGACGGGCCACATAGACGTCGTCGACATAGAGGCCGACGCCCGGCTCGAAGCCCCATAGCGGGTCCTGCTGGCCGACGCCGCGGATGAAGCTGGTCAGGGTCGAGTTGGTGCCGCGCGCGATCTGGACCGTGGCGTTGGGCGTCTGCTGCTGCAGGGTGGTGATGTCGGCGGCGCCGGTCTGTTCCAGACGCTCGGCGCTGACGGCGGTGACGGCGACCGGCACGTCCTTCAACGACTCTTCACGGCGACGGGCGGTGACGACGATGTCGTCGATGCTGGAGACCTGCTCGGTCTCCGCCTGCTGGGCGAAGCTCGGCGCTGCGCAGAGCGAGGCCGTGATGAAGACGCTGGTCATCAGCGCCAGACGCAACTGTCCTGTCGTTCGCATTCTCGTTTCCTCTCCACGCGCGGTCGTTTGGTCGCCGCTGATCTGTGTTGGCCAGACGGTGGTCCGTGAATGGCCCCGCTGTCAACATCATTCATTCTTGCATGAATGAAGTTTCACGTAGCGGCTCGACAGCCGGGCGAGCGTTGTTCATTCTCAAGTGAACGAGCGCGGCGAAGATCGCGCCTCAAGGGACGGAATTATGGATCAGATCAATCTGGCCGCGACCTCGCCGGTCGCGCACACGCCGTCCGGCGACCTACGCGGTCGTCGCGAAGGATCGGCGAACGTGTTTCGCGGCGTGCCCTACGCCGCCGCCCCCGTGGACGAGCTGCGCTGGCGGGCGCCGCGACCGTTTCCGGCCTGGGACGGCGTGCGCGAGGCCGCGGATTTCGGACCCTCCGCCCCTCAGGCCGGTCCGTCCGACGTGGCCGACATCGTCTCCATCGGCGGCGCGCCGGAACCGACCAGTGAAGACTGCCTGACGCTGAATGTCTGGGCGCCCGCAGAGACGACAGATCCGGCGCCGGTCATGGTCTGGCTGCACGGCGGATCGAACCGCATGGGGGCGGGCTCCCTGCCCTTCTACGACGGCGCGGCCTTCGCCCGCGACAGGGTGGTGCTGGTCAGCGTCAACTATAGGCTGGGCCAGCTCGGCTTCTTCGCCCACCCGGCGCTGACGGCGGAAGCCGCGCCTGACGAACCGCTCGGCAATCAGGCCCTGCTGGATCAGATCGCGGCGCTGGAATGGGTGCGCGACCACATCAGCGCCTTCGGCGGCGATCCGACCAATATCACCCTGGTCGGAGAGTCTGCCGGGGGGCTGGACATCCTGGCCCTGATGACGGCCAGGCGGGCGCGCGGCCTGTTCCACAAGGCTGCTGTCCAGTCCGGCGGCGGCTGGCTGCCCGCCACGCCGCTGAAGACCGCGCACGAGCGCGGCGCAACGGCAGCGACCGCGCTGGGCCTGACCCACCCCGACGCCGCCGCCCTGCGCGCCCTCGCGCCCGAGCATCTGACAGCAATTGAGGGCGCCTTCGGGCCGGTCATCGACGGTCGGTTGCTGGACCGCGACCCGATCAGCGCCTTTGCGCTCTGCGACTTCGCCGACGTGCCGCTGATGATCGGGGTCAACAGCGGCGAGGATTCCCTGCTCAACTACGGCGGCGGGCTGAAGCGCTTCGGCCAGTTGATCAAGCCGAACGCCAAACTGGCCGCCCTCTATCCGCAGGCGAACGGCGACGAGGAACAGCTGATCCGCCTGGGCTTCCGCGACTTCGCCTTCGCCGCCCCGGCGCGCTGGATCGCCTCGCGTCCGCGCCGGTCGAAGGCCTGGCTCTACGCCTTCGACTATGTCGAAGAGGCGCGGCGCGAGACCATGCCGCGCGCCAGTCATGCGGCGGAAATCTTCCACGTCTTCGAGACCCTAGACCATCGCCCCGACGGCGCCCCGCCCGCGACTAAGGCGGATCGGGCGATCAGCGCCGCCATGCACGCCCGCTGGGTCGACTTCGCCAAAACGGGCGCGCCGGGCGCCGATTGGCCCGCCTATGTCCCCGCCGACGACGCCTGGATGGTGTTCAACGACACGCCCGGCGGCGAGGTGAAGCGCTGCTGGTGGAAGGCGGCGTTGGACCACCACGGGCGCAAGGGGAAGCTGCTGATCCTGCTGCTGCGGGCGCGTGATCGCCTGCGAACCCTGTTCTCGTCTAGACTGCGTAAATGACCACGACCGAGACCAAGCCGCGCGCCAAGGCCAAAGCCAAGGCGCCGCCCAAGCCCAAGGCCCAGCGCCGCGAGGAGACGACGACCCGCATCCTCGACGTGGCCGAGGCCCTGTTCGCGCGCGACGGCCTGCACGGAGTCACCCTGAAGGCCGTAGCTAAGGAGGCGGGGGTCGATACGGCCCTGCTGCACTATTATTTCGACGACAAGAACCGGCTGTTCTCGACCGTCTTCGGCCGTCGCGCCGAGGTGGTGAACAAGCTCCGCCTCGACAGTCTGGACCGCTATGAGGCCGAGCACGGCGACGCCATGACGGTGCGCGGCGCCATCGACGCCTTCCTGCGCCCCCTGTTCGTCCTGTTCGACAACGGCGACCCGGCCTGGCTGAACTATGCCGCCCTGGTGGCCCAGGTGAACAACACCCCGGTCTGGGGCGGCGACACCATGCACAAGCATTTCGACCCGGTGATCGACCGCTTCATCGGCGTGCTGAGACGCATCGCGCCCGAAACGCCGCCGCGTCAGATCTACTGGTTCTATCACCTGCTGTCGGGATCGCTGACCCTGTCGCTGGCCCAGACCGGCCGTATCGACGTCCTGTCCGGCGGCCTGTGCAAGTCCTCGGAAATGGGCGCCATCTGCGACGCCATGGAGGCCGTCTTCACCGGCGGCTTCGAGGCCATCCGGCGCTAAACCAAAGAAAAACCCGACCTCAAGATCTGAGGTCGGGTTCCGGTCTCATCAGCCCATCGTCGGGATGACGAAGGAGCTGTCGGCGTGTTCCAGTTCGCTGTCGGGCCAGCGGGCGGTGACGGTCTTGGTCTTGGTCCAGAAGCGCAGACCTTCCATGCCGTGCTGGTTGATGTCGCCAAAGGCCGAACGCTTCCAGCCGCCGAACGAGTGATAGGCCACCGGCACCGGGATCGGCACGTTGATGCCGACCATGCCGACGTTGACGCGGGCCGCGAAGTCGCGGGCCGCGCGGCCGTTCTGGGTGAAGATGGCGACGCCGTTTCCGTACTGGTGCTTCGACGGCAGGCTCAGCGCCTCCTCGAAGCTGGCGGCGCGCATGATCTGCAGCACCGGGCCGAAGATCTCTTCCTTGTAGGATTCCATCTCGGGCTTGACGTGGTCGAACAGCGACGGGCCGATGAAGAAGCCCTTCTCGTGGCCTTGCAGGCTGAACTCGCGGCCATCGACGACCAGTTCGGCACCTTCTTCCACGCCCTTGTTGATCCAGCCCAGGACCTTGTCCTTGTGGGTCTGTGTAACGACCGGACCGTAGTGGGCCTCGGCGTCGGTCGAGACGCCGACGCGCAGGTTGGGGATTTCCGAGACCAGGCGTTCGCGCAGTTCATCCGCCGTGCGCTGACCAACCGGCACCACCACCGGCAGGGCCATGCAGCGTTCGCCGGCCGAGCCATAGGCTGCGCCGGTCAGGTCCTTGATCACCTGATCCATGTCGGCGTCGGGCAGGACGATGCCGTGGTTCTTGGCGCCGCCCATGGCCTGGACGCGTTTCCCGTGCTGGGCGCCCATCTGATAGACGTAGTGGGCGATGTCGGACGAACCGACGAAGCTGACGGCGTGGATGTCGTGGTGGGTCAGGATGGCGTCGACCGCCACCTTGTCGCCGTGGACGACGTTCAGGACGCCCTTGGGCGCGCCGGCCTCCATCATCAGTTCGCCCAGACGCACCGGCAGGGACGGATCACGCTCCGACGGCTTCAGGATGAAGGTGTTGCCGGCGGCGATCGCCATGCCGAACATCCACATCGGGATCATGCCGGGGAAGTTGAACGGGGTGATGCCCGCCACCACGCCCAGGGGCTGACGCATGGAATAGACGTCGATGCCGGGGCCGGCGCCTTGCGTGTATTCGCCCTTCAGCGCGTGCGGGATGCCGCAGGCGAACTCGATGACTTCCAGGCCGCGCTGGATATCGCCCTTGGAGTCGGCGATGACCTTGCCGTGTTCCGAGGACAGCAGCTCGGCCAGCTCGTTCATATTGGCCTCGACCAGGCGCTTGAACTCGAACATGACGCGGGCGCGGCGCTGCGGATTGGTGCTCGACCAACCCTCGAAGGCGGCCTGGGCGGCCTGAACCGCGCGGTCCATTTCGCTGACGGTCGCCAGCTGGACGCGGGCCTGAACCTCGCCGGTGTTGGGGTTGAACACGTCGCCGAAACGGCCCGATGCGCCGTCGAAGGCCGCACCGTCGATGAAGTGGCGAATGTCGCGCATGGAGGCGTTTCCCTGTGATGTCTTTGTTCGTTCCAGCATGGCCTAGCAGACCGGCGCGAGACTACCCATTGCAATCTTGCATCCTATGCTGTGCACTCCTGCAATGTTCGACTGGGACGACGTTCGCATCTTCATCGCCGCCGCCCGCGCCGGCTCGCTGGCGACGGCGGCCCAAAGGCTGGGCATAGACGCGGCCACGGTCGGGCGGCGCGTGGCGCGGCTGGAGACGGCCCTGAAGTCGACCTTGGTGGTGCGCTCGGCGTCTGGGCTGCTGCTGACGGCGGCGGGCGCGCAACTACTGGAGACGGCGCTGGACGCCGAGAGCGCCATGGAGGCCGCCGAGCGGGTGACGCGGCCCGACCTGATCGCCGGCACGGTGCGGATCAGCGCCTCGGAAGGTTTCGGCGGCGCCGTCCTGGCCCCCGCACTGCCCGCCCTGCTGGCGGCGCACCCGGGGCTGAACATCGAACTGGCCGCCAGTTCAGGCTTTCTGTCGCCCAGCCGCCGCGAGGTGGACATGGCCATCACCCTCAGCCCCGCCGCCAGCCCGCGCTTGATCGTCGAGCCGCTGACGCCCTATCAACTGGCGCTCTACGCCGCGCCCGAACACGTCGCCCGACATGGCGCGCCCGACAGCGTGGACGACCTGCCCCGCTTCGACATCGTCGGCTATGTCGATGACCTGATCTATGCGCCCGAGCTGCATTATCTGGACGAGATCCGGCCCAACCTGCGCCCCCGCCTGGCCTCGTCCTCGATCCGGGCGCAGCGAGACATGATCGCGGCGGGCGGCGGCGTCGGGGTCCTGCCCTGCTTTCTGGCAGAAGGCCTGACGCGGATACTGCCTGACGCCGTCCTGATCGAGCGCCGCTTCTGGCTCAGCACCCACCGCGAGGTCCACGGCACGGCGCGGCTGAAGGCGGCGCGGCGCTGGATCAAGACCCTGTGCCAGACAGCTGCCGACCGTCTGTCGCCCTATTAAAGGCCCAGCAGGTCCGACCAGCGCCATTGGCCGGTCCCCAGCGCCAGCTTGGGCGCGCCGGGATCGTCGCTGAGCGTCACGACCACATAGCCGCGCACCGTCTGCGACTTGCACTCGCGCGGCGAGAACCCGACCACGACGGCCACGGCCTGACGCACGCCCGCCAGCCCCTTGCCCTCCTGGCCGGGGCTCAGCACCCAGTCGCCGTTCCAGATGACGATGGCCCGGCCGCGCGCACCGGACTCGCGATAGGCCTCGGTCAGGCGGGCGCGAATGCGCGGGTCGTCGCGCAGGGCGTTCTGCAGGCGCTCGACCATGTTGCAGACCCCGCCCGAGCCAGATCCAGAGCCTGAGCCCGACCCGCTGCCGGACCCCGTGCCCGTTCCGGTCCCGGCGCCGCTGCCGACGCCGGAGCCCCCGCCCGCTGTCGTCGCCCCGGCCAGAGCGCTGTCGCCGAGGAAGACGTAGGAAACACTGGGCGTCGGCGCGGTGATCGGCACAGGCTCCACCGTCGGCGAGCGCGGGGCCGGGCGGCTGGGGCGC
>NZ_JACARP010000182.1:0-547 GCF_013386595.1 Brevundimonas sp. P7753
GCCGCCCCAGCCGTTGACGCTGAAGGTCTGGGCCGTCTTCGAGCCCGCATTGAAGATCGGGCCGGTGTCGCGCAGCCAGATGTCGCCGAAGCGGGCGGCCACGACCTCGACGCCGTCGACGCCCTCGAAACGCGCGCGGGCGCCGGGCAGGGCCTCGTCATTGCCGACCATCAGCTTGACCTGTTCGCGCCCCGGACCCGCCAGGGCGCGGACCAGAGCCTCGACCTCGTCCTGGGCCTGCGCGAAGTCCTCGCCCCACAGCTCGGCGTGGCTGGGCCAGCCGACCCACATGGCGCGGTGCGGCGTCCATTCGGCGGGGATAGGTTGGGTCATGGGCGAGGTCGATCCGAATGGGAGAAAGGCAGACCGCGCCAGATAGGCCGAGACGCCCCCCGGTTCAATGTTTGCGGGTCATACGCCGCAGCGGCAGTTCACCAAGGGGCCTCAAGCAGCGCGAATGCGCGATAGGCCCAAAAAGAAAGGGCGGCCCGTCGCCGGACCGCCCTTCCCTGTCTTGGTGCTGGCTCTTCTTAGAAGGAAGCGCGCA
>NZ_JACARP010000183.1:0-4995 GCF_013386595.1 Brevundimonas sp. P7753
CCCCCAGGACCAGCAAGGTCTCGCCGGGGCGCAGGCCCCCGCGCCCCAGCAGGGCGTAGTAGACGGTTCCGTAGGTGACCTGGAGCGCCGCAGCCTCGTCAAACGGCATGGCGTCGGGAATGACGATGCAGCGATCCTCCGAGACGACGACCGTCTCGGCCATAGCCCCGAACGGCAGCGAAGCGGAGACGCGCTCGCCGACCGCCAGGGAGGTCACGCCCTCGCCGACCGCGCTCACCACGCCCGCCAGTTCGCTGCCAGGCGAGAAGGGACGCGCCGGCCGCAACTGGTAGCGGTCCTCGATCACCAACCCGTCGGGGAAGTTCACCCCGCAGGCATGAACGGTCACGGCGACCTGCCCCGCCCCCGGGACCGGGGCGTCGACCTCACGGATCACCAGCGTATCCGGGCCGCCTGCAGCCAGACTCTGAAGGGCTCTCATGACTGGCTCCTGGAGAAATGCGCGAGCGACGGTCGACCGCCTTCCTCCCCTAGGCAACAGCCTTGGCCGTGACAATGAATAAATTCTGATACGAGAAATCTGTTCCGCTTGCCGAATAACTCGCGCTAATCTAGCTTCGCCTAAAGAGACGCCGTTTCAGGCGCGCGGAGGATACTGGTGCCCGTCATATTCAGCCTTTGGGCGACATCGCATTCCGCCCGCCAGGTCGGGGTCTGACCATGTCGAACGCCAAGCCCGCGCCGCTCGCCAAGGGCGCCTGGTATACGCTTATCATCCTGACGCTGGTCTATGTGTCGAACTCCATCGACCGTACTGTGATGTCGATCCTGATCGAACCGGTCAAGGCCGAGTTCCAGCTCTCCGACAGCCAACTCGGCGTGCTGACAGGACTGGCTTTCGGCCTGACCTACGCCCTGGCTGGCCTGCCCATGGGTTGGCTGATCGACAGGGTCAACCGGACGAAGCTCCTGGCCGCCGTCGTGGCGATCTGGAGCGTCTGCACCTCGATCTGCGGTTTCGCCCAGAGCTACCCGGCGCTCGTGATGGCGCGCCTGGCGGTCGGAGCTTCGGAGTCTGCGGCCGCGCCGACGGCCATGTCGATGATCGCCGACCTGTTTCCCAAGGAGCGTCGATCGACCGCCATGGGGATATTCTGGACCAGCACGGCCTTCGGCACGGCCACCAGCCTCCTGCTCGGCGGCGTCATCGCCGCCAACTACGGCTGGAGGGCCGCATTCTTCGTCGCCGGCGTGCCGGGCCTGATCCTGGCGGTGCTGATCTTCCTGACTGTGCGTGAACCGGCCCGCGAGCGAGACCTCGGCGGACGGTCGGACGAGCCCGCCCCCTCCCCCTTGCAGACCCTCCGCTTCGTCTGCGCCAATCCCACTGTGTTTCACGCCTTCATCGGCGTCGGCCTAGCGTCGCTGGCTATGTCGGGCGTCCCGGTCTGGGCGGCCTCCTTCCTGGTGCGGACCCAGGGCTTCACCCTGCCGCAAGCGGGTCTGATGGCCGGCCTCGGCGTCGGCCTGTTCGGCGCCCTGGGATCGCTCCTAGGCGGACCGATAGGCGACCGCGTCGTCAGGCGCTGGGGGGTCCAGACCCTGCCGGCCGTGCCGATGACGGCCTGCGTCCTCGCTTGCGCCTCCGGCCTGGTCTTCGCCCTGAGCTCCTCGCTGCTGGTGGTGGCCCTGGCCTTCATCGTCTTCGAGGTGGTTTCGCGCGCCTTCACCGCCCCGGCCTACGCCATCCTTGTCACGGGCGTTGAACCCCGCATGCGCGGCGTGGTCGTCTCCTCGGTCCAGGCCGTAACCAATCTCATCGGCTACGGCGTCGGCCCCCTCGTCGTCGGCGTGGTCAGCGACCGTGTCGGCGGCCCTCATTCACTCAAGTTCGGCATCGCGGCCGTGATGATCTTCAGCCTCTGGTCCGGCCTTCACTTCCTCGTCGCCTGGTTCGCCGCGCGGCGCTCGCAACGTTTCGCCGAGGCGATCGCGGAATGATCGCCGCCGCCCGCGCCCCTCAAACCTTCGTCGGAGCATGACGACCATGGCAGACGAAGCCTTCGCCCCCGCCGTCCAGATCGAACACGTCAATCGTGTGGGCTGGATCATCCTCAATCGGCCAGGTCAGATCAACGCGATCAATCCCGCCCTGCGCCGCGAGGCCGCCGAGGCCCTCGTGCGCCTGGACGCCGACCCCGACGTCGGCGCCATCGTCATCCGCGGGGCCGGCGAGCGCGGCTTCTGCGCCGGCGCCGACATCAAGTCCCAGAACGACGCCGCCTCTCTTCCGGCCCTGCGTGCGGACATGACGCCGGGCTGGATCGAGATTCTGGACCAGGTCCGCAAGCCGGTGATCGCCGCCGTCCACGGCTACTGCCTGGGCGGCGGCCTTGAGATCGCCATGGCCTGCGACATCCGGATGGCCGCGCCCAACGCCGTGTTCGGCCTGCCCGAGACCGGACTGGGGCTGATTCCTGGCGGAGGCGGCACGCAGCGCCTGCCGCGGATCGTCGGCCTGGGCCCGGCGCTGGACCTTCTGCTCTCCGGAGACCGGATCGATGCGGCCGAAGCCTTCCGCATCGGCCTTGTGTCGCGACTGTCCGCTTCCGGCGACAGCCTGATCGACGAGGCCCAGGCCCTGGCGGAACGCATCGCCGCCAGGCCGGCCGCGGCCAGCGCCTATGTCAAGGAGGCCGCGCGCGACGGGTTCGAGATGGATCTGCGCGCGGGCCTCAAGCTCGAAAAGGACCTCTTCGTCCTGCTGATGTCGACCGAGGATCGCCGGGAGGCCGCCGCCGCCTTCAGGGAAAAGCGCCCGCCCGCCTTCACGGGGCGCTAGATGGATTCTCATCACCCCGCTGCGGAGGCCCGTCTGTGAGAAAGCTCCCCCTGCTCAACGCGGAGACGCGACCGTTCTGGACCGGCGGAGAGGTCGGCGAGCTTCGCATGCATCGGTGCGACGATTGCCGGCGCTACTTCCATCCGCCCGCCCCGGTCTGCCGCGACTGCACCAGCCTGAAGGTCGGCCCAGTCCCCGTTTCCGGACGCGGCCGCGTACTGACCTTCACCATCAACCGCCAGGCCTGGACGCCCGAACTCGCGGATCCCTATGTCGTCGCCATCGTCGAACTGGAGGAGCAGGAAGGCCTGCGCTTCCTATCCAACATCGTGAACTGCCCGGCCGAGGCCGTGGCGATCGGCATGCCCGTGAGCGTGGTCTTCGAAAGGGTCGAGGACGTCTGGATCCCTCTGTTCGAAAGGGCGACGTCATGACCGGAGCGCGGTTCCTCGAAAAGAACGTCGCCATCGTCGGCATAGGCCAGTCCGAGGTCGGCCGCCCCTCCTCCCGCTCGGCGATGCAACTCACCGTGGACGCGGCGCTGGAAGCCATCGCCGACGCCGGCCTTCAGCTCAAGGATATCGACGGCGTCTGCTCCTGGCCGGGAGACAATTCCAACGGAAGCAGCTTCTCGCCCGTCGGTCCCCTGGCGGTGCTGAGCATGTTCGGCCTCGACTGCAACTGGTTCAGCGGAGGCTATGAGGCGGCCGGGCCGCTGGCGGGCGTGATGAACGGGGCCATGGCCATCGCCTCGGGTATGGCGAACAACGTCCTGGTCTTCCGCACGATCACGGAATCCAGCAACCGCACGAGCGGCAGCAAGGATCAGAGCCTCGCCGCCAAGTCCGGTCCGCGCGACGGGAATTTCATGTGGCAGTGGTGCACCCCGTTCAATGTCCTGTCGGTGGTCAACATCACCGCCATGTACGCCGCCGCCCACATGGAGAAATACGGCACGACGCCGGAGCAGTTGGCGCAGATCGCGCTCAATGCGCGTCGCAACGCCCTGCTCAATCCCAAGGCCGTCATGCGCAAGCCCATGACGATGGACGACTATTTCAACTCGAAGATGATCTCGACGCCGCTGCGCATGTTCGACTGCGACGTCCATTGCGACGCCTCCACCGCCATCGTGCTGACCCGCCGGGACCGGGCCAGGGACCTGCGCAATCCGCCGGTCCGCATCGAAGCCATCGGCGCGGCGATGAACCAGCCCTATCTGTGGGACCAGGTCGACCTGACCGCCAACGCCACGGCGGACGCCGGCAACGCCATGTGGGCGCGCACCGACTTCAAGCCGTCCGATGTGGACACCGCCCAGCTGTACGACGGTTTCAGCATCCTGACGATGATGTGGCTCGAGGGCCTGGGTCTCTGCCCCAGGGGGGGCAGCGGCGCCTTCGTGGAGGGCGGGGGCCGCATCGCCCTGGACGGCGCACTGCCGCTCAACACCAACGGCGGCCAGCTGTCCGGCGGGCGGACCCATGGCATGGGCTATGTTCACGAGGCCTGCACCCAGCTGTGGGGTCGCGGCGGCGACCGCCAGATTCGCGACCCTCGCGTCGCGGTCTGCGCCTCCGGCGGCGGCCCCCTCGCCGGCAGCCTGCTTCTCGTCAAAGACTGAAGATCACGATCCGCGAGCGCCCGCGCGCCGCCGACGCAAGGAGAACGACATGAGCCTGTACGACCTGCTGCTGAGCGGCGACCTGATGGTCCACGACGCCGACCACACCGCCGAACAGATTGTCAGCAAGCTGGACATTCACGGCCACGCCAACTGGCGCCAGGCCTTTCCGGGCCACCCCTATGTCGCCCACTTCCTGAGGGTGCACAAATCCCTCGCGGTCTCGCCGACCCGCGTCGAGCCCCAGGGCCACCTGGACTTCCCCAACCACGGCGACCCCATGTTCCCGGGCTTCCTCAAGAGCCTCGAGGACTTCCAGGGTCCGTTCCGCCCCATTAAGACCCACGCCACCGTCCTGGTGTCGGACAACATCGGCGGCGTCGTCGAGCACCTGCTCAGCAAGGGTCAGCCTTTCCGCCTGGCGCAGCTGACGCCTGAGATGCCGTTCGACCGGTTGTGGGTCGGCTGCACCCCGGAAAATCCGGTCTATGAGCCCTCGGTCGACGGGGGGCTGTGCATCGAGGTCATTCCCCTGGCCGCGATCCAGATGCCGGCCGAAGCCTTCACC
>NZ_JACARP010000184.1:0-753 GCF_013386595.1 Brevundimonas sp. P7753
GCGCGCCGGGCAGACGCGACATCGGCCCCGATCCGGCGCCTTGCAGCCCCGCGCCGATGTGGAAGACGCCCGACAGATTCAGCGCCACGGCCAGCATCAGCAGGGCCAGACCGGCGACCACGCTCGGCGACTGCAACTGGAAGCCCCAGCCCAGGGCCTGCCCGCCCGCGCGCAGGGCCAGCAGCGCCCCGGCCAGGATCAGGAAGGTCGTCAACACGCCGACCAGGAAGGCCAGGCCGTCGCGGCGCGCCTCGCCCGGATGATGCGCCGAGCGGCTGAGCGCCGCCGCCTTCATCGCCAGAATAGGGAAGACGCAGGGCATGAGGTTGAGGATCAGGCCGCCGAGCAAGGCGAACAGGGCGGCCTGAGCAAAGGCGGCCAGATCGACCGGGGCCTGGGCCGGCGTTTCGCCGCTGGTCAGGGCGCCGGCGCCNNGGCGCCGAGGTTGGTGGCGAGGACGCCGGCGATAGGTCCCGTCAGGCCCTCGGCGGACAGGCCGCGTCCGGCGGCGACGGACAGGGTCAGGCCGTCCGGGCCGCGCTGGCCGGTCTGGACGGCGGCGTGGTCGATGACGCCGCCTTCGAAGGGGAAGAAATAGGCCCATGTCGGCGCGGCGCCGGTCCCGATCTCGGCAAGCGGTCCGCCAGTCGCGGTCAGGGTCAACTGGCCGTCCGTGAACTGGGCGCGGGCCTCGATCCCGGCGGGACGCGGGGCCGACTGGATGACGGACTGGATGGCCGCGCCATGGCGCGG
>NZ_JACARP010000185.1:0-303 GCF_013386595.1 Brevundimonas sp. P7753
CTTGCTGGGCTATATGCCGATCCTGATGGTCGCGGCCCTGCTGGAAGAGCGCGACCGCCTGGCGGAGCGCGCCCGCGCGGGGCGCGAGCGCGCCGAACGCGCCTCGGCGGCCAAGTCGCGCCTGCTGGCCAACGTCGCCCATGAGATCAAGAGCCCCGTCAGCGGCATTATCGGCATCGGCGAGTTGTGGGCCGGCGGCCAACTGGGCGCGACCTCGGCCGATCAGGTCGAGATGGCGCAGATGCTGGTCAAGACGGCGCGTCAGGTGGAGACCCTGGCTCATGATCTGCTGGACGTGGCGCG
>NZ_JACARP010000186.1:0-310 GCF_013386595.1 Brevundimonas sp. P7753
CCTCCCCCAGGTGGGAGGGAAAAGGGTATCTGGCCTCAAGCAGCGCGCAGCGCGATAGGCCCAAAAATCAAAGAGCCTCAAGCAGCGCGCAGCGCGGCAGCCCCCTCATCATCCCTAACCGCACGTTCACCGCGTTCGTGAACGGGACCGCAAGCGAGTCGCCGGTAAGCCTGTCTCCTCGGGCCAGAACGGCCTTGCGTAGCGGTGGACGGCCCATGCTGTTTCTCTTGAACGACGTCGTGTTCGATCTGGACGAGGCCTGCCCGGCCCCGAGCCATGACGTGCGGCGCTTCGAGAAGCTGGACTTCGA
>NZ_JACARP010000187.1:0-4589 GCF_013386595.1 Brevundimonas sp. P7753
GCGCGAGGTCAAAGTGATAGTCAATGTCGTGGCGGCCGTGATGATGAAGGGGTTTAAAACAAAGTGAGCACGATCATCGTTGGGGCCGGGCACGCCGGGGGAAGCGTCGCGGCCATGCTGCGCCAAAACGGATATGCGGAGCCCCTCACCTTGATTGGCGAAGAGTCGCATCCGCCCTATCAACGTCCCCCCCTGTCGAAGGGGTGGCTGAAGGGTGAAATCGGGGAGGAGGGGCTGCTGTTGCGGCCCCGCGACTGGTACGCGGAGGCTGATATTGATCTGCGCACCTCGACCCGCGTGGTGCAGATCGACCGCGCCACGAAAACACTGACGCTCTCGTCCGAAGAAACGCTCAGCTATGAGACCCTCGTGCTCGCCACGGGCGCCCGGGCGCGTCGCCTGGTGCTGCCAGGCAGCGACCTGGGCGGATTTCTCGAGCTTCGAACGATCGACGACGCCGAGATGTTCAAGGCCTATTTCAAACCCGGATTCCGCCTAGCCATCATCGGCGGCGGTTATGTCGGGCTTGAGGTCGCGGCGTCGGCTCGCAAGCTGGGCGCCGACGTCGATGTGCTGGAACGCGAGGATCGACTGCTGGCCCGCGTCGCGGGTCCGGTGCTGTCCGATTTCTTCCGCGGAGTGCACGAGGGCCACGGCGTACGGTTCCATTTCGGCGTTGAGATCGAAGGGTTCGAAGGCTTGGACGGCCACGTGTCGGGCGTTCGGCTGGCGAATGGCGGGGTGCTGCATTGCGACGCTGTCCTCGTCGGGATCGGGGCAATTCCCAACGACGATCTGGCGCGCGAGGCGGGGCTGGCCTGTGACAACGGCGTCGTCGTCGACGGCCAGGCGCGGACCTCGGACGCAGACATATTTGCTGTCGGCGATCTGACGCACAGGCCTATGCCCCTCTATGGCCGGACGCTGCGCCTGGAGAGCGTTCCGAATGCTCTTGAGCAGGCGCGTCAGGCTGCGGCCGCCATCAGCGGCGCGCCCGAGCCCAAGCCGGACACGCCCTGGTTCTGGTCCGATCAGTACGACCTCAAGCTGCAGATCGCCGGCCTGCCGTTCGATGTCGATCAGGTCGTCACCCGCGGAGATCCAGCAGGTCGCAAGTTCGCAGTCTTCCACCTGTCAGGGGGGCGGGTCCAGGCAGTGGAGGCGATCAATGCACCGCCGGAATTCATGGCGGGGCGGCAATGGTTGGCGTCGCGGCGCGAGGTCGATCCGGCGCGGCTCGCCGACGTGACCATTCCAATGAAGGAAGTCTGACGCCCGGGGCTGTCAGGCGGTTTCGGAACCGAGGAGAATGAGCGATGAAGATCGGCGTGAGCGGAGCGAGCGGGAAGCTTGGTGCCGGCGTGGTGGAGAATCTGCGCCTTCGCTCAGGCGTGGAGGTCGTGGGGATCACGCGCACGCCGCTGCCGACGGGGAGCCACGAGACCCGGTTCGGCGACTATGATCAGCCTGAAAGTCTGGACGCCGCCTACGCCGGCCTGGATCGCCTGCTGATCATTCCGACCGTCGCCCTGGCTCCCGGACAGCGCACGCAGCAAAATCTGGCGGCCATTGACGCCGCCCGTCGCGCCGGCGTGCCCCATGTGGTCTTCATGTCGTCTGCCGGCGCGCGGGCACGGCCGGAGCCCGATGTATGGGCGTCCTACTTTGCGGCGGAGCAACATCTGATGCAGACGGCGCTGCAGTGGAGCATCCTGCGCATGAACTACTACGCCGAGTCCTTTGCGGACGAGGCGAAGGCCGCTCTGGCCCAAGGCGCGCTGGTCGGGCTGGGAGAGAACCGGGTCGCCTTCGTCTCCCGTGCGGACCTGGCCGCCGCCGCCGCCGGGCTCCTGGCAGGGGAGGGGCATGAGGGCGCCGTCTACGTCGGAACGGGACCACGGGCCTGGACGGGGGCCGAGCGCGCCGACCTGGCGACGAAGCTGGCCGGAAAGCCGCTGCAGCATGTGACTATGCCCCTTCAGGACCTGCGGGCCCGATTCCTGGACGCGGGGTTGCCGCCCCATGTCGTCGAGGTCGTCCTGTCCATCCGTCAGGGCTTCGTCGCCGGGGGATTCGATATTGTCACCGGCGATATCGAAATCCTGTCGGGGCGGGCGCCGCAGTCACTCGAGACTGTCCTGATGAAAGCCTTTTCGGATCAGGTGGCGCCGGCCTGAATCGTCAGATCGGACGGAGGCCGTCCGAACGGCTGATCCGGCCAGATGGGCGCCGGCCCGTCGGGTTGGTTTCCCGTTTCGCTTCAAGCTCAATGCCTGCTAATCAGAAGGCATGATCGCGGCCCGGCCGCAAGATTCAACGGGGTGCGCATGGCGCGATCAGCAGCAGGCAAAAACGGGCGCCACGAGCCCGAGGGACAGGCCGACGCCGCGGCCATGTCGAACGATGTCCCTGAAAAGATGGTGTTCGTCAAACCGGCGGCCAATGCGATCCGGATCCTGAAATTCCTGGTCGAGGCGGGAGGTCCCACCCGGTCCGTGACCATTTCGCGCAGCCTCGGCCTGAACGCCAGCACCTGCTTCAACATCCTGCGCACGTTGGTGATGGAAGAGGTCGTGGAGTTCGATCCGGTCGCCAAGACCTACTCGGTCGGCGTGGGTCTCACCACTCTGGTGGGCAGCCTATTGACGGAGGGCCAGCGCATCGCGGCGGCGACGCCCCAGATGCGGGACCTCGCGGACCGGTACAATATCACCGTGACGCTATGGAAGCGGCTGGGCGTCGACAAGATCGTCCTGGTCAAGGGCGTCCCCAGTCCCGCCAATGTGCGCATTGAAATGGCCGAGGGTCAGCGCCTTCCTGTCCTGATGGCCGCGACCGGCCGCGTCATGGCCCCCTATCTCGGGTGGACCCGCAAAGAGCTGAAGTCGGGCTTCAACGCCTTGCGCTGGCAGACGCCTCTGACGTTTGAAGCTTACTGGGACGAGGTCGAAACCGCCAAGGCAAGGGGATGGGCTGTCGATCGGGGCTATTTCACGCGCGGCGTCCAGACCGTGGCCGCTCCGGTCTTTGATCGCGGCGGCGAGGTGGCCTTCACGATCGTCGGGGTCATGCTGCAGGGGCAATACGAGGGCGAGGCGCTCGATGAGATCGGCGTCGCCCTTCATGACGCGGGTCAAAGGCTGACGTCGGCGCTGACCTGAACATCCCCGGCGTCACCGTGCGCCAAGGCCGGCGTGTTCCTTCCAATCGGCGGGCGGGACTTCGTCAGGGGCGAAGTCCAGTTCCACCTCGACGCCATTGGGATCGAAGAGGAACATCTGCCACAGGCTGAAAGGCCGCGGGGTGCGGATAACGCGATAGGGCAGGGCGGCAGCGGTGGCCTGTTCGGCCACCGCTTTGAAATTCTCGGCGAAGAAAGCCATATGATCAAGCGCGCCGCGCCGCGGGTCAGGCATGCGGTCAGTTTCGACCAAGTGAAGCACGGGACGGTCCTCGGCATACAGCCAGGCTCCGCCCACGCCGAAGTCCGGACGCGGGCCGGGGACCAGGCCCAACATCCGATAGAAGTTCACGCTCTCGTTCAGGCGATCAGTGACGATGGTGAAATGGTCCATGCGGCGGATCATGGCGTCTCCTTGGGCGAAATCTGCTTCACGCGGGGCCGGCGCGCCTGACGGCGCGCGTCATATTTTCTAGACACTTTTGCCGTTTTTGTTCTAGAGAAGAATTCTGAATGGCGCGAGTCCGTGCGGCGGCGTCTGAATTCGAGGCGGCGCCAAGCCGTCCGTGGAAACGAGGAAGAGCCCCATGACTGTCGATGACCTGATCCTTGTGAGCGTGGACGATCACGTGATTGAGCCTCCGGGGGCGTTCACGCCGCACTGGCCGGCGCACCTGAAGGGTCGCGAGCCGAAGATCGAGCAGAGGGACGGTCGCGACGTCTGGATGTTCGAGGAGAAGGCGGCGGGCTACATGGGCCTGAACTCGGTGGTGGGCCGTCCCAAGGAAGAATACGGGATGGAGCCGCTCAACTACGAGCAGATGCGCCGGGGCACCTGGGACATCAAGGCGCGGGTTGAGGACATGGACGCCAACGGCATCCTGGGGTCGCTCTGCTTCCCGACCTTCCCGGGCTTCGCCGGGGCGCGTTTCCAGACGGCGTCGCGGCAGGACCCCGAGGTCGCTCTTGCGGCCATCCGGGCCTACAACGACTGGCACTGCTTCGACTGGGCGGGCGCGGCGCCGGGGCGCTTCATCCCGCTGATGCTGACGCCCTTCTGGGACATGCAGGCGGCGGTGGCCGAGGTCGAGCGGATGGTCAAGCTGGGCGTCCACGCCCTGTCCTTCTCGGACAACCCGGCGCTGTCGGGCTGGCCGTCGATCCATGATCCCTACTGGGATCCGCTGTGGAAGGTCTGCGCCGACAACCAGGTGGTGATCTGCTGTCACATCGGCACGGGGGCGGCGGCGAACCACGCCTCGGACCTGTCGCCGATCGACGCCTGGATCACCTCGATGCCGATCTCGATCGCCAACTCGGCGGCCGACTGGATCTGGGGGCCGATGTGGAAGAAGTTCCCGACCCTGAAGATGGCGCTGTCGGAAGGGGGGATCGGCTGGATCCCGTA
>NZ_JACARP010000188.1:0-1887 GCF_013386595.1 Brevundimonas sp. P7753
GGGACAGGCTACCGAGCCGAGGCTGTCTCGCCGACATCCGTGGAACGACAGGTCTATCGCTCGAACCGCACCGTTGCCGCCACCTTGGGGCCGAGATCGCAAATCTGCTTCGTGCGGCACGATAGATAGATTGTCAGGCCGACAGGCTCCGCAGGAGCCGCCCCCCAGCGAGGAGGTTCTGTGACCGCACCGACCCATGCGTGCGGGAGCGCGTCAGCCGCCTGCTCGGGACTACGCTCGTAGGCGACCCACGTCCCTGACCTCCCATCGATCTCAAGGTCACCCGTCGAATAGTTGATCGACCCCGCCTGTGGAGGGGGCACTGTTCCATATAATCCATACGAGAAACCAAGACGCAGACCGTCCCCTGCGAACTCGTCCACCTCCGTATCCACGCCTATGACGGGTAGACGAGTGACTCCATCAGGAATGGCCACTGAAAAGGGACCAACCGCCTCGAAGCGGTGGAAGCCCGCCGGGATCGGGGCCGCTTCAGGTGCCTTCGAACATCCAGAAAGGACTACTGCGGCACTGGCGATTGCGAGACGGTGAATGGGTTGGAACATATACGACTAACGACCGACGCGATGGTTTCGTTGACTGCCAGCAAGCGAATCTTCGTCATCCGTGTCTGACGAGATGCGACAGGTCGAGGTCTGGATAAGCGATCCGACCCATGGCTTCGTAAAGCGTTTGTGCGCGGTAGCCCCGACCGTAAGCAGCGGCGGTTTCGCCGCCTTCGTTTCCGTTCCCGGACGACCAACCCCCAAGGGCGAGTGAGACTTCGTGTTCGATACGGGCCTCGCGCAGCGCATCTCGATAGCAGTGTCGAAACGAGTGGAAGCAGGTCTTCGGTCGATCCGCTCCGGCGCGTTGGAGGAAGCGTCGAAACCACTTCGAGAAGGGGTCGCTGTAATAGCCAGTGCTCGACTTCTGAAGTTCGCCGAATAGCCGCACGGCTCCCGCCGCACGACGGTCTGCGACGAAAGTCATGAAGCCTAGATCGAGTAGCGTCGGATGAACGGGAATGAATCGCTCGCTGGCGGCTGTTTTGAGCCGTTTTCCGTTATCACTATCGGATGGGCCTTCCGTCACGAAGAAGCAGTCCACGCCGTCGAGCCGATGGATATCCGCCGCGTGAAGCTGGCAAATCTCGTTCATCCTCATGCCAGAGAACAACGCGATCAGCGGCACCCAAAACCGCCCCCGGCGCGGATGCGCGTGGCCGGGCGTGGAGTAGCCCGCCCAGTCATCCACGCAGCCACGGTAGATGGGCGCATCGAAGATCAGCCGAAGCTGCTCAACGGAGAAAGGCAGACGTTTGTCGCGGCGGCGCACGCGGTCGATGACTTGAAGTCCCTTCGCTGGGTTCTTCTCGATCCATCCCTCATTCGCCGCGAAATTCATCACGGCCCGGAACTTGTTCATATAGCCGTTGACCGAAGCGGGGGAGAGCGTGCCGGGCAGACCTGTTGCCTTCGCCATCGCAGACGCTTGGACAGGCGATAGCTTCGGAAACTTTTTTTCCGCGTTCGTCGGCAACCAAATTAGGGTGTCGAGAAGCTCGCGGCACGCCTCGCGATCAATGGAGCGGATGGTCCTTTGTGCGCCCCAGAGGCCCACCGTCAACTCCATGAGGTTGAGGTAATGTAGCTCTGTCTTCCGTGTGCGGTGCTTCGCAGGATCGGACCTGAAGAGTTCGAACGCTTCGCGCATCGTCTTTTCCGATGGTGCCGTCGATGTCGCAGGAGAAGGCTCTGGCCGAATGACCGGGCGAGCCGGGACGATTACCGATGGGCCATGCGCCTCGACTTTCCGCCATTCCGCTTCGAACGCAGCGGCGACAATCCGAGCTTCACGGATCGCGTCGGCTCGGTAGCCTGTCCC
>NZ_JACARP010000189.1:0-3775 GCF_013386595.1 Brevundimonas sp. P7753
GGTGGAGACAGGGGCGGGCGGCGGCGTCTCATCGACGACGGCGGGCGGCGCATCGGCCGAAATCGCGAACGGGGGCAGGTCGGATGCCGGCTGGGCGTGCAGGGCGGCGGCGCGCTCCTCGGCCATGCGCTGTTCTTCCAGCAGGCGGCGACGGCGGCGTTCGGACATCGGCTTCTCAGGCTGAGGCGCGCGTTCAAGCTCAAGCGCGTCGTCGAGCACGGGCTCCAGCTCGTCGTCAGGCGCGACGACGGGGGCGGAGTCGTCGTGACCCTCTCCCGGTTCCGGGTCGGAAAGGTTGAGCGGCGGCCGATGGCTGGACTTCATGGGGCGTCGATCTCGATCACTATTCGCCGTAAACGCGGCGAGGGCGCGCGGAGGGATTGGACCCTAGCGGCTCGATCCGGCTGCGCAAAGGCTCGGACGCAGGGATTCAGTGGGAAGATCGGGGATGATCGCCGCTGAAAAGACCGGATCAGCAGTCGCCGGGCGCGGCGACGGCGATGGTGGCGGTGGGCTTGTCCTTGCAGTCCTGCACGCGCTGGATCTCACGATCGGCGTGGCGCGGGGCGTGCAGGTCGACGCCGAACTGCGACAACGCCGCCGCAGCGAGCATCGCAATCAGGCCGGCCAGCATTTCCAGCAGCATTTGCATAGTCGGCCTTATGGCAGACGCAGGGCCGATTTACAATGAGGCGGCAATATGAAGCGGAGCTGTAGAGCCTCGACTTGGAACGAAAACCATCGGAGCGTCACTGTAGCCTCGAATGCGTGGCGGATCGTCACGAGAATCAGACAGCTAAGGCCGTATGCACGACCAGGGCGACACCTATGAAGGCAGCCTGCTCGCCCCCGGGCGCGACTGCTGGCGCGTGGCGACGGCGCACCGTTTCACGCCGTTGATGGAGAACAACGCCTATTTCGACGCCCTGGCCTCGGCGCTGAAAAAGGCGAAAACCTCGATCGTCGTCCTGGGCTGGCAGTTCGATCCCCGCACGCGATTGGACCCGGAATCCCCTCTGACCGACCGTCGCGGCGAGATCGGTCATCAACTGCGGATGCTGGTGCGCGAAAAGCCCGATCTGGACGTGCGGCTGCTGATCTGGAAGTCGCCGCTGCTGATCGCCGCCTCGCAGGGCTTCTATCCCCACAAGGCGCAGCGTTGGTTCAGGAAGCGGACGGTGGAGTTCCGCCTCGATCAGCCCGGCATCCTGGGCGCCTGTCACCATCAGAAGGTGGTCGTCATCGACGACAAGGTGGCCTTCTGCGGCGGTGGCGACATCGCCACGGATCGCTGGGACACGGCTGAGCACCTCGACAATGATCCGCGCCGCTGCCAGCCCTCGGGCCTGTTCAGCGCACCTCGGCACGAGGTCATGTGCGTGATGGACGGCCCGGCGGCCAAGGCGCTGGGCGATCTGGCGCGCGAACGCTGGTATCGCGCCACATGGGAACGCACCGTGCCGGAAGAGGTGGCGGGCGATCCATGGCCCGACGGGGTCGAGCCGGCCCTGACCGACGTGCCCGTCGGCATCGCCCGCACAGAACCGCGCGTCCGCGGGCGGCCCGAGGTGCGCGAAAACGAGGCCCTGCATCTGGAATCCATCCGCCGAGCCAAGCGGCTGATCTATCTGGAGAACCAGTATTTCACCTCGCCGATCATCGCGGCCGCCCTGGCCCAACGGCTGGCCGAGCCGGACGGACCGGAGATCGTGCTTGTCTCGACCGGGCGTAGTCCCAGCTGGTTCGACGGACTGACCATGGACACGGCCCGGGCCGAGGTCCTGTACCGACTGGAGCAGGCCGACGCCTACAACCGCTTCAGCGCCTTCAGTCCCAAGACGGCGGAGGGGGGGCGCATCATCGTCCACGCCAAGGTGTCGATCATCGACGACCAGTTGCTGCGGATCGGCTCGACCAATCTGAACAACCGCTCCCAGGGGCTGGACACCGAATGCGACGTCGCCGTCGAACCGACGACGGACGAGGGACGGGAGGTGGTGCGGCGTTTCCGTCAGCGCTCCCTAGGGCATTTTATCGGGGTGTCGGGCGACACCTTCGCTCAGGCCGAGGCCATCATGGGCTCGGTGGGGCAGGCCATCATGACCTTCGGCTCGGAACGCATGAGCCTGCTGGGATCGACCCCGCCTTCGCAGGTCGAGCGCATGTTCGCCGAATGGCAGCTGGGCGATCCCATGTCGTCGATGGACGCCTGGCGGCCCTGGAAACGGCTGAACCGGACGCACCGCACCCGGCCCCGTTCGGAAGGCGGTCAGGCGCCGGGCTGATCCCGGAACTCGAAGTCGATGGCCAGGGGCAGGTGATCGGACGCGGACCGCGCCAGGGGATGCAACGGCGTCATGGCCCCCGTCACCCTGATCTCCGGGCTGACGAAGCAGTGGTCGATGCGGATGGCGGGGAAGCTGGAGGGGAAGGTCTTCACCGAGGGCTTCAGCCCCAGTTCGCGCTGAGCGTCGGCCAGTCGTCGCGTCAGGGCCTGATAGGGACGGGTGATGGAGGTGGCGTTGAAGTCCCCGGTCAGCAGGGTCGGTCCGGTGCAGCGGGGATCGCCCAGCCAGTCTGGCCCGACCAGGGCCGCCGCCTGCATCCTCTGCTCGCGCGGCACCAGGCCGAAATGGGTGTTGAAGACGTTCAGGATGGTCCCGTTGAAGTCGATGGCCGACCACAGGGCCCCGCGCGGTTCCAGCCCGCGCAGGTTGGGCAGGGTCGGCAGGGCTGCGGCCCGCATCAGGCGTTCCGGGTGCGGGGTCAGGATGGCGTCGCCGTACAACTCGGCCTCGACCTGCATGGCCGGATGAAAGCGGAAGCTCATCGACAGAAGTTCGGCGATGGCGCTGGCTTGATCGACGCCGTCGGTGCGGGCGCGGCCGACGTCCAGTTCCTGCAGACAGACGATGTCCGGTTCCAGTTCGGCGATCACGGCGGCGACGCGCGCCACGTCCAGCTTGCGGTCGACGCCGACGCAGCGGTGCACATTATAGGTAACGAGTCTGGGCATGGGTCCTTGTCGGCGCGGTCCATCCCGCAGCCTGTCTATCCGCTCTAGATGACAACCAGACGGTCGGGGACCTCGTTGATATCAGCGGATCGCGGCGGAAACTGTTCCGCCAGCACATTTCCGCACAGGGCGATGGCCTGTTGCATCCCCTCGACCGGCTGATTGCGGCGCAGACCTTCGGTGAGGGCGGCGACCGCGTCGGCCCAGACCTCGGGACTGACGCAGGCGTGGATGCCTTCGTCGGCGATGACCTCGACCTGATGATCGGCCAGGGCGGCGAAAATCAGGACTCCGGTGCGGGCTTCGGTGACGTGCAGGCCGTGGGCCAGGAACTGCTGCATGGCGGCGCGGCGCACGCGCGTGCGGCGCAAGGGGGCGGGGGTCAGCAGCCGCCGCACCGCCGGGATCAGGGTCAGCAGGAAGACGCCGAGGAAGACCGCCGCCTGCACCAGGGCGTAGGCGGCCAGGGCCTGACCGATCTCGACCTCGCGCGCGGCGGCGTGGGCGGCCTGCCATTCGGCGCCCCAAAGACCAGGCAGACCGGGCAGCCAGTGGGCGCCGAAGCCGAGCGGGATCAGGGCCAGGGGCAGCAGAAGAGCCGCCGCCGCCGCCCAGGCCAGGCTGACGTCGCGATAGGAGGACACCTGCCGCGCCACGACGCAGAAGATCTCGCCGGAAGTGTTTTCTTCGGCGCGAGCGATGGCCTCTGAGACGCGGGCGTGATCCTGTTGTGTGAACTGCATCACCATCCCCCCGAAG
>NZ_JACARP010000190.1:0-329 GCF_013386595.1 Brevundimonas sp. P7753
GAGGCCGGGGGCGTGGTCAGCTCGACCGGCAGGCCGTCCAGATAGACCGCCGGCGGCAGGGGCGTGGCGTCGGGCTGGCGACCGGCCTGACGATGCACCGAGTAGTAGCGGGCGCCCTCCTGCGGCGCGGCCTGAAGCGGCTGCGGCTGGGCCTGAGATTGAACCTGAGATTGAGCCTGGGGCTGGGGGGGCGCTGTGGCGGGCGACGGCGCTGAGGGGGCGGCGACCGGCTCGCTCGGCGCGGCGCGCTGGAGGCGGAAGATCGGGGCGTCGCGGCGCGGGGCCATGGGGTCGAAGGCGGGGGCGTCAGGCGCGGCGGGCGCGGGCTC
>NZ_JACARP010000191.1:0-1586 GCF_013386595.1 Brevundimonas sp. P7753
GGCCCCCGCGCCGGCGGCGTGAAGGTCTATGTGGCGGGCGAGCTCTACCCCGACATCCGCGTCCCCTTCCGCGAGGTCGCCGTCCACCCGAGCGCCAACGAGCCGCCGGTGACGATGTATGACTCATCCGGCCCCTACACCGACCCCGCCGTCACCATCGACATCAAGCGCGGCCTGCCCAAGGTCAAATCCAGCTGGCAGCTGGATCGCGGCGACATCGCCCCCGTCCTGAACCCGCGCGAGGTCAAACCGGAAGACAACGGCCACGCGTCCGGCAAGAACCTCGCCCCCCGCTTCGACACCTCGCACCATCAGGTCTTCAAGGGCGTCGAGGGCCGCCCGGTGACGCAGTACGAATACGCCAAGGCCGGGATCATCACGCCCGAGATGGANNTCGAGCCGATGATCATCGGCCGCAACTTCCTGGTGAAGATCAACGCCAACATCGGCAACTCGGCCGTCCTCTCCAGCGTCGATGACGAGGTCGACAAGCTGGTCTGGGCCACCCGCTGGGGCGCCGACAACGTCATGGACCTGTCGACGGGCCGCAACATCCACAACATCCGCGACTGGATCATCCGCAACTCGTCCGTCCCCATCGGCACCGTGCCCATCTATCAGGCGCTGGAGAAGGTGAACGGCATCGCCGAGGACCTGACCTGGGAGGTGTTCCGCGACACCCTGATCGAACAGGCGGAACAGGGCGTGGACTACTTCACCATCCACGCGGGCGTGCGCCTGCCCTTCGTGCCGATGACGGCCAGGCGCGTGACGGGCATCGTCTCGCGCGGCGGCTCCATCATGGCCAAATGGTGCCTGGCCCACCACAAGGAGAGCTTCCTCTACGAGCACTTCGAGGACATCTGCGACATCATGCGGGCCTATGATGTCTCCTTCAGCCTCGGCGACGGACTGCGCCCCGGCTCCATCGCCGACGCCAATGACGAGGCCCAGTTCGCAGAACTGCGCACCCTCGGCGAACTGACCAAGATCGCCTGGGCCAAAGGCTGTCAGGTCATGATCGAAGGCCCCGGCCACGTGCCGATGCACAAGATCAAGGCCAACATGGATGAGCAGCTCAAGCACTGCCACGAGGCGCCCTTCTATACGCTTGGCCCGCTGACCACCGACATCGCCCCCGGCTACGACCACATCACCAGCGCCATCGGCGCGGCCATGATCGGCTGGTTCGGCACGGCCATGCTCTGCTACGTCACGCCGAAGGAGCACCTGGGCCTGCCCGACCGTCAGGACGTCAAGGACGGCGTCATCACCTACAAGATCGCCGCCCACGCCGCCGACCTGGCCAAGGGCCACCCCGCCGCCCGCATGCACGACGACGCGCTTTCACGAGCCCGCTTCGAGTTCCGGTGGGAGGACCAGTTCAACCTCGGCCTCGACCCCGAAACCGCCCGCAAATACCACGACGCCACCCTGCCGAAGGAGGCCCACAAGACCGCCCACTTCTGCTCCATGTGCGGACCCAAGTTCTGCAGCATGAAGATCAGCCAGGACATCCGCCGCGACGCCCTGGCCCAGAACGACGCAGGCGCCAGCCTGGCCGCTCAGGAAGCCGAAGCCGGCAT
>NZ_JACARP010000002.1:0-49041 GCF_013386595.1 Brevundimonas sp. P7753
GCCCTGCCGGTGGTGCGCCCCGCCCCCGCCGTGGCCCAGACCAACCTGCCCAAGCCCGTCCTGTCCGCCGCCTTCGAGGCGCGGTCCGACGTGAAACAGTGCCGCGCCGACACCGTCCAAAGTCCGACCTTCCAGACCGCCGTCACCGTGGACCGCCTGTCGGCGGATCAGGAGCTGTGGGGCGTGCCCTGCTCCTCAGGGGCCTATAACTACAGCATGCGCTATTTCGTGACCGGCCCGAACGGCGCCGATCCGCAGGCCCTCAGCTTCCCCACATCGCGCACGCCCGACGACGAGGTGGTGGACAGCGAATATGATCCCGGCAGCCGCACCCTGCGCGGCTTCAACAAGGGGCGCGGCATCGGCGACTGCGGCATCGATTCCCTCTGGGTCTGGACCGGCCGCGCCTTCGTCCTCGCGGCGGAGAGCGAGATGCGAGAATGCTGGGGCGTGCCGTCCGACCAGTGGCCGACGACCTGGCGCAGCCGCTAGGTTCTCCCTCCGTCATCCCGGACGAAGTCTCGCTGGCGAGACGAAGATCCGGGACCCAGTCGGCCGATCTTGACAGCGTCTTTGTCTTGCAGCGAACGACTGGGTCCCGGATCGGCCTGACGGCCGTCCGGGATGACGGCAGAATAAACAGACGGAATCAGCCCCGCATCTGGGCTTCCAGCACCGCCAGCGGCAGCGAGCCGTTCATCAGCACCCTGTCATGGAAGGCGCGCAGGTCGAAGCCGGGCCTGGTCTCGGCGTCAGCCCTCAGCCGGGCGATGACGGTGTGGCCGACCTTGTAGGAACAGGCCTGACCCGGCCAGACGGTGTAGCGGTTGATCTCGCTGTTCGACGCGTCCAGCGGCTTGGCGCCCGAGGCCGCCATGTAGTCGACCGCCTGTTCGCGGCTCCAGCGCTCGGAATGCAGGCCGGTATCGACCACCAGCCGCACGGCCCGGAACAGGTAGGACATCAGGAAGCCGACCCGGCCCAGCGGGTTGTCGGCATAGGCGTTCAGGTCGTTGGCCGCGACCGCCTCGGCATACAGAGCCCAGCCCTCGTTGTAGGCCGAGAAGCCGCCCGCGCGGCGCCATTGCGGCAGTTCGCCCGACTCGCGTTGCAGGGCGACCTGCAGATGGTGGCCCGGCGAGGCCTCGTGATAGGTCAGGGTCGGCAGGGCGAACTTCGGCCAGTTCCCGCTGTCGCGCAGGTTGATGTAGTAGGCGCCCGGCCGCGAGCCATCCAGCGGCGGCCCCTGGTAGTATCCGCCCGGCGCGCCCGACTGGATCGACACCGGCACGCGACGAATCTCGACGTGGGATTTCGGCAGGCGGCCGAAGACGGTCGGCAGCTTGGGCTCCAGCGCCGCCACCTGTTCGTTCAGCCAGGCCAGCAGCTCTTCCTTGCCCGCGTCCGTGTTGGGGAAGAGCTGGGCCGGGTCCTTGTTCAGGGCCTGAATCCGCTCGCCGACCGTGCCTTGCTTATAGCCCTGGGATTTCAGGATGGCGTCGATCTCGGCGCTGATCTCGGCGACCTGTTCGCGGCCCATCCTGTGGATCTCGGCGGCGCTCAGGGTCGTGGTCGTGTTGGACTTCAGACCGTTGGCGTAGAAGGCCTCGCCGTCAGGCAGGCGCCAGACCCCGGCGTCGTGCGTCGCCTGAGGGCGGATGGCCTCCAGCGCGGCGACCTGACGAGCCAGGGCGGGCTTGATCTGCTGGTCGACGATGGCGGCGGCGCGGGCGTCATAGCCGGTCAGGTTGAGGGCGGCGGTCTTGCGCACCAGCGACTGGATCATGGCCAGGTCGGCGGCGGGCGTGTCGCGCAGGGTGCGGACCTGCGGCAGCATCCGGTCGATGATGAAGTCGGGCGGGATGACGCCCTGCCCAGCGTCCTCGCGCACCTTGTCCGTCTCGCCGTCCAGCACCCCGGCGAAGGCCGACAGGCGCGACAGGAAGGCGTCGGCGCCCGCCGCATCCTCGATGCGGTGCTGGTTGTCCATGAAGTCCGGCGTTTCGAAATAGGCGCCTGACAGCTGGGTCACGACATAGGGCGACGGACGGCCCGGCCCGGCGCCATAGGCGAAGCGCGCGGTCTCGGCCGAGGTCTCCCGCCCGAAGGCGGCGATGGCGTAGTTCAGGGCGCCCGCCGCTGACAGCCCGGTCTGGTCGAAGGCGCGCAAGGTCGCCCAGCGGCTGATGGCCTTGTCGCGGTCCTTGCTGATGGCGTCGGGACCGGCCTCGCTCAGCTGCGACGACAGACCGGCGCGCGCGCCGCGATCCAGACCCAGGTTGGTGGCGCGCTCGGGCGCGTCGTCGATGTCGGCCTCGAACCAGCCGTCCAGCAGGGCGTTCAGCCGCGCATCCGCGTCGCTGGCGGCGGCATGGGCCAGAGACGGCGCCACCGCCGCCGTGGCGGCGGCGGTCAGCAATAGGCGGCGGCGGTCGATCATGGTCTTACTCCCCGACGAGAAGGGCGCGACGCCGCGCGCCCCCTCACACTCAAACTGTCGTCGGGCCGGCGCGCCCGTGTCGGAGTTCAGGCCGGCGTCCAGGCGTTCATCGTCCGCTCCAGCACCGTCAGCGGCACGCCGCCCAGGTTCAGGCCGGCATCATGGAAGCCCTTGATGTCGAAGCGGTCGCCCAGACGGCGCTTGGCGTCTTCGCGCAGCTTGACCCAGGTGGTGTGGCCGACCTTGTAGCTGGAGGCCTGACCTGGCCAGACGCAGTAGCGCTCGACCTCGGTGGCGACGCTGGATTCCTGATCGCCCAGGGTGTCGACCATGTAGCGGATGCCCTGTTCACGGCTCCAGCGCTTGTGGTGCAGACCGGAATCGACCACCAGACGGGCGGCGCGGAACATCAGCGACTGCAGATAGCCGATCTGGCCGAAGGGATCGTTTTCATAGGCGCCGATCTCGTCCGCCAACTGCTCGGCGTACAGGCCCCAGCCCTCGGAATAGGCCGAGAAGCCCATGACCTTCATCAGCAGCGGCGTATCCGGCTGCTCCTGCTGCAGCGCGATCTGGAAGTGATGCCCCGGCACCGCCTCGTGATAGGTCAGGGTCGGCAGGGTCCACTTGGGCCATTCCGCCGTGTCGCGCAGGTTGATGTAGTAGGCGCCCGGTCGCGAACCATCCAGGGCCGGCGACTGGTAATAGCCGCCCGGCGCCCCGGCCTCGATGGCCTTGGGCACGCGCTTGATGTCGCACGGCGACTTGGGCAGGCGGCCGAAGTAGTCGGGCATCCGCGCCTGCATGGCGACCATCTGGACGTTCAGTTCCTGGATCAGCTCTTCCTTGGCCTCGTCCGTGTTCGGATAGACGAAGCGCGGGTCCTTGCCCAAGGCGGCGATGCGCTCGCCGACGGAGCCCTGCGTCATGCCTTGCGCCTTCAGCAGGGCGTCGGCGCGGGCCGAGATTTCGGCCACCTGCTCCAGCCCCATCTGATGCACCTCGTCCGGGTCATCGACGAGGTGGTGAAGTATTTCAGGCCGAAGCGGTAGTAGTCCTCGCCCTGCGGCAAGCGCCAGACGCCGCCGTCGTGGGTGGCGCCCGGACGCACCGCTTTCAGGGCCTCGGCCTGACGCTGGATGGCCGGATAGACTTCCGCGGTCAGGATGGCCTGGGCGCGCGCGGCCCAGTCGCCGGGGATGGCCTTCTCGGCGGTGCGGCGGGCCAGGGACTGGCTCATCACCGAGTCCGCCGGGGCTGTGCCGGTGATGGCGGCCATCTGGGTCAGGGTGCGGTCAATGACGAAGTCGGGCGGCACCGCCCCCGCGGCGAAGTCGGCCTGCATCCGCGCCCGCTCATCGTCGAGCGCTGTGGCGAAGGCCGACAGGCGCGACAGATAGGCGTCAGCGTCGTCCTTCGCCTCGATGCGGTGCTGGCTGTCGAGGAAATCCGGCACGCCCTGATAGGCGCCGCTCAGTTGGCTGACCGTATAGGGCGACGGGAACATGCCGCCGCCATAGGGGAACCTGTACCCCTCCATCGCCGTGTCGCCGAAGAACTCCAGCGAGTCGTAGTAGGTTTGCTCCTCGGCAGTCAGTCGGGCGCGATCCGTGGCCTTCAACGCCCTCATGTTTTCAATGAACTTGATCTTGTCCGCGTCGATCTTGGCCTGGGAGCGGTCGCCCAACTTGAAGCGCGCATCGGCCTTCGCACCTCGGTCCATACCCAGCATGGTCAAGGATTCGGGGTCGGACAGAAACATGTCCTGCGCGATCTTGTCCAGCAGGGCCAGGAACTGGGCCGAGACGGGGCCGGCGGCGGGCGCCCCTGCGGCCTGGGCCAGGGCGCGTGCGGCGCCGGAGGTCGCGAATGCGCCTCCAAGCGCAGCAGTCATCAACAGGCGGCGACGGTCCATCATCGGGGCTTCCTCCCAAAAGCAATGGGAGGGGATGCTAGCGAAGCGACGCCGCCCGGCAAGGCGTCACCGTCGTGGGCGGATGAAGTTTCGTCCATCCGCCGCCTTGGCCGTAATCAGCCCGGCTGGATGTGGGCCTTGAGGCAGTCGCGCACGGCCTTCTTCAGATCGCCCGGCGCATTGGGTTCGTCCACGCCGTCGGCGGCCAGCACGGCCTTGACCGCCGCGTCCAGACCCTTGGGCAGGGCCTCGACCACCTTCTTCTGACCCTTGTCATGCAGGCAGAAGCCAACCTCGCTGCACAGGGCGGCGAACATCTCGTCGAAGTCCACGTGGTCGAAGTTGGGGGCGGCGTCAGTCATGAAGTCTCAGGCTTTCAGGCGGGTCGCATGGAAGGCCACGTGGTCATCCACGAAGCTGGCCATGAAGAAGTAGGAGTGATCATAGCCCGGCTGCATCCGCAGGGTAAGCCGCTGTCCCGCCGCCTTGGCCGCCGCGACCAGCAACTCCGGCTTCAACTGCTCGACCAGGAAGGGGTCGGCGGCGCCCTGATCCACCAGGATGTCGTCGAACACGCCCGCCGCCGCGCCGTTCTCGATCAGCAAGGCCGCGTCATGTCTGGCCCATTCGGCGCGATCCTCGCCCAGATAGGCCGAAAACGCCTTCTCGCCCCAGGCGCAGCGGGTCGGCGAGGAAATCGGCGCAAAGGCCGAGACCGATTGGAACAGCTCGGGATGGCGCAGAGCCAGGGTCAGCGCCCCGTGCCCGCCCATGGAGTGACCGAAGATCGAGCGGGTCTTCGTCGTGGGGAATTCGGCGTCGATCAGGGCGATCAGTTCGTCCGTGACGTAGCTCTCCATGCGGAAGTGCGGCGCCCAGGGAGCCTGGGTCGCATCGACGTAGAAGCCCGCGCCCTGCCCCAGGTCATAGGCCGCGTCGTCCGCCACCCCTTCGCCGCGCGGCGATGTGTCGGGCGCGACGATGATGACGCCGTGCTGTGCGGCGGCCTTGTAGGCCCCGGCCTTGGTGGTGAAGTTGTCCTCGGTGCAGGTAAGGCCCGACAGCCAGATCAGGACCGGGAACGGCCCCTCGCCCGCCGGGACGAAGACCGACAGGGTCATCGGCGTGCCGGTGGTCGCGCTGTCGTGCTTCAGATAGCGCAGGGTCCCGCCGTGAACGACGTGGGTCTTGGTGGTTTCCATCAACTCGGACTCCTGAAGATCAGTCGGGCCAGACGCGGGCCATGAAGGCGTCGTCCAGTTGGCCGCCGTCCTTCGAGAAATAGCTGTACCAGTCGCGCGGAATCGGCGGGCTGGCCCCGGCGGGCGGCGCGCCGCCGCCCCAGGCCTCAAAGCCGACGCCGACCAGGATCGGCCCCTCGCGCACGGCGGGCGCGGGCACGGCCTCGACCGCCTTGATCATCGCTGAGATCGTCTCCGCACTGGGGGCCGGGTCGCCGGTCACGACCCAGGCCTTGGCCTGCCCGCCCGGCTTGACCATCAGCAGCAGCATGCCCGAGGCGCCCGGTTGGACCGGCGCGGCCCGCACAGCCCCCTCCGCCGCAATCGCCGCCGCGTTGACATAGGGCGACAGGGCCGAGACCTCGACCCGCGCCTTCATGACCGGGTCGGGCAGATAGAGGACCACGTCCTTGCCCACCCAGGCCTCGGCGGGGGCCTCCGCCGCCACGGGCGAAGGCTCGCGATTGCAGGCGGCGAGGCCCATGACGGCCAGACCGGCCATGATCGACGCTATCGCCGCCGTCTTCATCGTCTCAGTCCTCAGCCGGGCCGGTGAACGGCGCAGATCTTGTTGCCCGACGGATCGCGCAGATAGGCCAGGTGCATCTTGCCGAAGGGGGTTTCGCGGGGACCCGCCGGGTCCTCGATGGCCATGCCGCCCGCCGCTACGCCGGCCTCGGCGAAGGCGACGACCGCCTCGGGGCTGGCCGCCGCGAAACCGATGGTGCCGCCGTTGGCGTGACAGGCCGCCTGACCGTCGCGCGGCGTGACCACGCCCAGCATGCCGCGCGGCGTCCTGTACCAGACGCCGGGCCGGGGCTGATCGCTGAAGGCGCCCGGCTGATGGCCCAGGGCCCCGAGCACAGCGTCATAGAATTTCTGCGACGCCTCGATGTCGTTGGCGCCCAGGGTGACGTGCGTGAACATGATCTTCCTCCGATGGTGCGCCCGGCCGGTTCGCCGGGCGCCGCAAGCTAAGCGAATATAGTTTCTTTTGACAACTGACTACGTGACCGCTCAGGCCGGCCTGGCCCCGTCGCGCGCATAGCCTTCCATCAATCCGGCATAGTCTTCGACCGGCGGGAACGCGGGATAGCCCACGCGAGCGCCGGACTGGACGCCCGGAAGACGGTCGGCGACGCCCGTGTCGGCATAGGGAACGACCCAGGACGCATCCTCCAACAGACTGGGTCGCAGGTTGACGAACGCCCCGCCCGCAATGCCGCGCGTGAACAGCCAGGTCTTGCACGACGGACAGAAGTGATGCTCGGGCACAGGATTGTGCAGGCCGCCGATCTCGGTCTCGCCCTCCACTTCCAGCCCCGAGGCCGGTAGCATAAGGCTGAGCGAATAGGCTCCGCCCGTCAGCTTCTGGCAGGCTCGGCAATGACAGGCCGAGGCGAAGACCGGCGCCTCGGTGACTCGCACGCGCACCTGGCCGCACAGGCAGGCGCCCGTCCACGGCAGGTTCCAGTCACTCATAGGCCAGCCCTTCCTTGTTAAAACACGATCACCGAGCGGATGCTCTTGCCTTCATGCATCAGGTCAAACGCCTCGTTGATGCGTTCCAGCGGCAGGGTGTGGGTGATCATGGGGTCGATCTCGATCTTGCCGTCCATGTACCAGTCGACGATCTTGGGCGTGTCGGTGCGGCCGCGCGCGCCGCCGAAGGCCGAGCCCTTCCAGACGCGGCCCGTGACCAGCTGGAACGGACGGGTCGAGATCTCCTTGCCCGCCTCGGCCACGCCGATGACGATGCTTTCGCCCCAGCCCCGGTGGCAGGCTTCCAGCGCCTGACGCATGACCACGGTGTTGCCGGTGCAGTCGAAGGTGTAGTCGGCGCCGCCGTCGGTCAGCTCGACCAGATGGGCCACCACGTCGGACACTTCCTTCGGGTTGACGAAGTGGGTCATGCCGAAGCGACGGCCCCACTCTTCCTTGTCCGGGTTAATGTCCACGCCGACGATCATGTCGGCCCCGACCAGCTTCAGCCCCTGGATGACGTTCAGGCCGATGCCGCCCAGGCCGAAGACTACGGCCTTGGCGCCCGGCTCGACCTTGGCCGTGTTGACCACGGCGCCCACGCCCGTCGTCACGCCGCAGCCGATGTAGCAGGCCTTGTCGAAGGGGGCGTCCTTGCGGATCTTGGCCAGGGCGATCTCGGGCAGGACCGTGTAGTTCGAGAAGGTCGAGCAGCCCATGTAGTGGGCGATGGCCTGACCCTTATAGCTGAAACGGCTGGTGCCGTCGGGCATCAGGCCCTTGCCCTGGGTCCCGCGGATCGAGGTGCACAGGTTGGTCTTGCGGCTCAGGCACGACTTACACTGGCGGCATTCCGGCGTGTAGAGCGGGATGACGTGGTCGCCGACGGCCAAAGAAGTCACGCCCGGTCCCACCTCGACCACCACGCCCGCGCCTTCATGGCCCAGAATGCTGGGGAAGATGCCCTCCGAATCCAGACCGTCCAGCGTATAGGCGTCGGTGTGGCAGACGCCCGTCGCCTTGATCTCGATCAGCACCTCGCCCGCGCGCGGGCCTTCCAGATCGACCTCGATGATTTCGAGCGGACGTTTGGCTTCGAAGGCGACGGCGGCGCGGGTTTTCATGGGAATAGTCCTTGGTCTCTTCAGTCTCTTCCCTTCTCCCCTTGCGGGAGAAGGTGGCGGCCGCAGGCCGACGGATGAGGGGTCGCACCAGCGGCGACCAGTTTCAACCCCGCAAACAGCCACGGTCAACGAGACCCCTCATCCGACCCGCTGCGCGAGCCACCTTCTCCCGCAAGGGGAGAAGGACGTAGGGTGACGCCATGACCCACAAGAACCTCGTCATCCTGACCGGCGCCGGCGTCTCGGCGGAATCCGGCGTGCCGACCTTTCGCGCCTCCGACGGGCTGTGGGAGGGGCATTGCATCGAAGCGGTGGCCACGCCCGAGGGGTTTGCGGCGAACCCCGCCCTGGTGCAGGACTTCTACAATCAGCGGCGACGACACCTGGCGACGGTCCAGCCTAACGCCGCGCACCGCGCGCTGGCTGATCTGGCGGCGCGCTGGGACGGCGATTTCCTGCTGGTGACGCAGAACGTCGATGATCTGCACGACCGGGCGCACGCCGAGACGCCGCCCGCCTCGGGCTTTGAGCTGATCCACATGCACGGCGAACTGCTGAAGGCGCGCTGCACCGCGTCCGGCGCTGTCTGCGACTGGACCGGCGATCTGGAGGCCGAGCACGCCTCGCCGCATCATCCGCGGGGACGAATGCGCCCGCACATCGTCTGGTTCGGGGAGATGCCGCTGGCGATGGAACGGATCGAGGCGGCGTTGGAACGCTGCGACCTGTTCGTTTCCATCGGCACCTCGGGCGCTGTCTATCCGGCGGCGGGCTTTGTGCAACTGGCGCGGATGGCCGGGGCACGGACGGTGGAGATCAATCTGGAACCGACGCAGGGCGCCCGCCTGTTCGACGAGGGCGTCTATGGCCCCGCCACCGAGGCCGTGCCCGCCTTCTTCGAGGCGCTTTAGCCTCGCGGCCCGAACAGGATGACCCCGGCCCCGATCAGGCAAACCGTTCCGCCGATCAGGTCCCAGCGGTCCGGCGCCGTCTTCTCGACCAGCGCCATCCAGACCAGCGAAGCGACGATATAGACCCCGCCGTAGGCCGCGAACGCCCGCCCCGCCGCCTCGGCCGGCGCCAGGGTCAGCAGCCAGGCGAAGGCGATCAGGCTGAACACGCCCGGAACCAGCCAGACCGGCGACCGATCCAGCTTCAGCCAGGCCCAGAAGGCGAAGCAGCCGCCGATCTCCGCCAGGGCGGCGAGGGGGTAGATGAGGGCGAGTTTCATGCGATCCCCAATAGCGCCGTCATCCTCGGGCTTGACCCGAGGATCGAGCGGAGCGGCGCGCGCATCCTTGCCGACCTTGAGCGGGCGGACAACCTGATCCTCGGGTCAAGCCCGAGGATGACGGAGGTGGTTGCCCTACTCGCTTTTCTTCGCTTCCGCCGCGCGCTTTTCGGCCAGCTTGGCCAGGACGCGGCCGCGGCCCTTGGCGAGGGCGTGGATGGCGCCGCGCATGGTGGCGACTTCCTGTTCGGTGAAGGCGGCGCGGCCCAGCATGACGCGCAGGTTCTGGCTCATGGACGGCTTCTTCTCGGGCGGGTGGAAGAAGCCGCCGGCGTCCAGCTCGGCCTCGAAGTGTTCGTACATGCCGACCAGCAGCTCGTTCGAGGCGGGCGGGTCGCCTTCCCTGAATCTCGGCGGGGGAGCGTCGAGGATCAGGGTGCGCCACTCATAGGCGTTGATGGCCACGGCCTGGGCCAGGTTCAGCGAATGGTGCCTGGGGTCGATCGGGATGGTGGTGATCCCGGCGCACAGGGCGATGTCGGTGGTCTCCAGACCCGCGCGCTCGCCGCCGAACAGCAGGCCGGTCTTCAGCCCCGAAGCCGTGTCGTCATAGAGGATGCGGGCGCTTTCGCGCGGGGTGCGCACCGGCTGGCGCGTCTCGCGCGGGCGGGCGGTGGTGGCGAAGACGGTGTTCAGGTCATGAACGGCCTCGGCCACGCTGTCGAAGACGCGCACGCCCTCCAGCACCCAGTCGGCGCCGGAGGCGGTGGCCCAGGCCCGCTCCTGGGGCCAGCCGTCGCGCGGCGTAACCAGCCGCAGTTCCGACAGGCCGAAATTGGCCATGACGCGAGCGACCGCGCCGATGTTCTCGGCCATCTGGGACTTGTCGAGGATGACGACGGGGGGCGTGAGTTCAGTCATGACCGTCCCCTACCCCTCCGTGCCATCCAGCGAAAGTCAGTCCTCGCCGATCATCGAGGTCCAGGGGTCGACCGTGCCGGCTTCGACCTCGGCCACCTTGACGGCGGGCCAGCCGATGGAGGCCGTGCCGCTCTCGCGCCAGCTGAGGATGATCAGGTCGCGCAGTTCCGAGGCGCCCGCCGCCAGACGCTCGGTGACGAAGGCCGCGCCGCGCGGGTCGGCGTCGCGGAAGCCGCCCGCCTTCTCCAGACGGTAGAAGGGAATGACCGTGCCCAGCGTCGTCTTCAGATAGCCGGCGGTGCGAGCGCGCAGGTCCAGACCCGAGACCTGAGGCTGGCTCATCGCCGCCTCGACAGTGTCCAGACGGGCGACGCGGGAGGTGAACTCGCCCTCGAAAATCGCATGGGTGCGGCGCGAGTTGGTGAAACCTTCGGGGTTGGGGTGGTCGCCCCAGCCGTTGAAGTGGATCGACATATGGTGCGGCTGCGAGCCGTCCCCGACATAGTGGGCCAGGACGCCGATGTCGCGCAGGATGAGGGCCTCGCGGCGCTCACGGTCGGCGCGGTACCAGGCCTTCTTGCCGGGGTCCGTCTCGCGCCCCTCGGCGGCGGTCAGCACGCGCCAGTAGGCGAAGTCGCGGCCCAGGTTCTGATAGGCGTCCATCATGGCGTAGGGCAGATAGCCGGCGTCGTCGACGCTGAGGCCCGCCTTGGTCAGGGCCGCGTCATAGTCGGACTTCAGCCGCGGCAGGGCGTCGATGGACGGGCCGTTGGCGTTCATGGCGAAGCCGTTGTCGTCGAAGTCGATGAAGTGGGCCGTGTCGCGCTCGCGATCATGCGGCTGGCCGGCGCCCTTCCAGCGATCCGGCTCGCGCGCCAGTTCGCCGACGTCAGCGATCGAGGCCGGGGTCCGCAGGAAGGCCGGCAGATCGTCGCTCAAGGCCCGCATGGCCGCGACGCCGATCAGGCGGTGGCCGGTATTGCCCCAGGCGTCGACCTGAACGGCGGGGGCCGCGACCAGCATCAGGGCGGCGGCGGAGATCATCAGGCGTTTGACTTGACGCTTCATCGGAGGACACCGGCGGAAAATTTCGAAGGGAAACGACCGCTTATCCCATTCCCGGCCCCGCCTCCACCCATGCGGCCCACGACGTGGCCGCGCGATCACGCCGCCGTTATCTTAGACCCGTGCGCAGTCTTTCTTCGCAATAAAGTGTTACATGGCCAGACATAGGTGTTAACCGGACAGCTGATCCACACAGTATAGAAGCCATAAGCATCGAATACTGATTTCGTTACTGCCACATATGCTGTGACATTTGAGAGATATGCTCTCTGACCTGTGGACTAATCGAACGATGATCGTGACGCAGGACCACGCCTGATCTCATTCGCCGTGTTTTAGCCACAATTGACGGTCAAAAACCCGGCGCCGGATCGTGTCGGGGCCGGTGCTTCCTGAGTTTGTTCGATGCTGAACACAGCCGCTGCGCTTGCCATGTTCTGGACGATGGCCTTCTCCGGTTCCGGAGAGCCTCAACCCTATGACGCCGTTGTCGCTATCGAGACGGCTGCCATGGAAACCGCCGCGGCGGCTGAAAGTTCCCTCGATGCGTCCGCCCTCTCCGCCGAACAGGCCGAGCTGATGGCGGGCGATCCCGACTGGCGCGCCTCGGCCCGCCTCTATCATGCAGGCGGCGGCGGGGCGACGGGCAATGATTCGCTCGGTTGCCGTCCGATCGCCATGCGCACGGTCGCCGTCGACCCCCGCGTCATCCCGCGCCGCACCAAGCTGTTCATCCGCGAAACCGTGGGTCTGCGCCTGAGCGACGGCACCGTCCACGACGGCTACTGGTACGCCTCGGACACCGGCGGCGCGATCAAGGGCGCCAAGATCGACCTCTATACCGGCCACGGCCGCGGCTCGATGCGCCAGGCCATGACCCTGAACATGAAGACCCTGACCATCGCTGACGCCGGCGACTTCGACGGCTGCCCCCCGGCCTGGGAAACGGCCTCGAACTAACAGGCGCACAGCCCTACCGACAAAAAAGGCGACCGGAGCGATCCGGTCGCCTTTTTGCTTGGGCGAAACCTTTCCTCCCTGTTCGCAGAGCGAATGGGGAGGTGGCGCGTCGACGAAGGCGACGTGACGGAGGGGGCGGCGCGACGGCAGAAATTGCGAGGCATCGGCCAACGGCGCCGCCGCCCCCTCCACCACTTCGTGGTCCCCCTCCCCATGAAATGGGGAGGAAAGAGGCGTTAGAACTTGCGCTTGCCGCTTACCGTCTCGAAGAAGAGACGGAAGTCGCCCATCAGGCTCCACAGCGGATATTGAAAGGTCGCCGGCCGGTTCTTCTCGAAGAAGAAATGCCCGACCCAGGCGAAGCCGTAGCCGACCAGCGGCATGGCCAGCAGCCACCAGACGTTCAGCGTGACGCAGAAGGCCGCAAAGGCGGCGATCACCAGCCCTGTGCCGACCACATGGATGCGACGGCAGGTCCGGTTGGAATGTTCGTGGATGTAATAGGGATAGAAGGCCGCAAAGGAGGCGTATCGCTCTCCAGGGTCGCGGCCAGTCTGGGGATCGCCTGCGGTCATGGCCGCAGCCTGCCCCCGGATCGAACCGGGGGCAAGTCAGCGATCATGGATCAGTCGAAGCGCTTGCCGGGCTTGCCGGCCTTGTTGAACGGCTTGGCGCCCGCCGGTTTGCCGCCCGGCTTGAATCCGCCCGGCTTCGCGCCGAAGGGCTTCTTGGCGTAAGGCTTGTCGCCGTCGGCGCGCGGGGCGCTGCGCTCGGCGTCGGTGCGCGGGGCGTAGGGCTTCTTCTTGAAGTCCGGGCGCGGGCCGTCGCCGGTGCGCTCGTCGCGGTTGAACGGCTTCTTGGCGAAGGGCGGACGGTCGCCGCCGCGGTCGTCATCGCGCTTCTTGAAGGGCTTCTTGAAGCCGCCGCCGCCGCCCGGCGTCGGGGCTTCCGACGGGGTGATGGTGACGTCGTCGCGCGGGCTGTTCTTCAGGGCGTCGCGGAACAGGCCTTCGTGGGTCTTGGCGATCTCGAAGCGGGTCTCATCCGGGAAGGTCCGGATCGCGCCGATTTCCTTCTTGGTGATGTGACCGACGCGGCAGATCAGCGGGATCAGCCATTTCGGGTCGGCGTTCTTGTTGCGGCCCACATCCATGCGGAACCAGACGACTTCGTCGGCCTGCAGGCGGTCGCCCGGCCACGGGGTCGGCGAGAAGTCCTCACCGCCGCCGGCGGCGGCGTTGCGGTCGCGTCCGCGCGGCTGATGGATCGCGCCGGGATCGAGCAGGTCTTCCGGCGCCGGCAGGTCCTTCTTGATCACGCGGATCAGGGCGGCGGCGATTTCGTCGGCGGTGCGTTCGCTCATCAGGCGACGCGCCAGGACCATGTCCTCTTCGGTCACGGCCTGTTCAAAGATGTCGCCGCCCAGCAGGCGGGTTTCGTCCTTGGCCAGGATTTCTTCAGCCGTAGGGGCGCCCGCCCAGGTGGCGTCGACGCCGGCCGAGTTCAGCAGCATCTCGGCCTTGCGGCGGCGCGTGTGCGGCACCAGCAGGATTGAGACGCCCTTCTTGCCCGCGCGGCCGGTACGGCCCGAACGGTGCAGCATGGTCGCCTTGTTGATCGGCAGTTCGGCGTGGATCACCAGGCCCAGGTCGGGCAGGTCCAGACCGCGCGCAGCCACGTCGGTGGCGACGCAGACGCGGGCGCGGCCGTCGCGCAGGGCTTGCAGGGCGTCGGTGCGCTCGCGCTGGCCCATCTCGCCGGACAGGGAGACGGTCGAGAAGCCGCGCTCCAGCAGCGACGACTGCAGGTGACGCACGCTGTCGCGGGTCGAGCAGAAGACCAGGGCGCCGGGCGCTTCATAGAAGCGCAGCACGTTGACGACAGCGTGCTCGATCTCGTTGGGAGCGATGCGCAGGGCGCGGTATTCGATGTCGCTGTGCGGGGCGCTGCGGTCGACGGTGTCGATGCGCACGGCGTCGCGCTGATAGCGCTTGGCCAGCAAGGCGATGTCCCGGGCGATGGTGGCCGAGAACAGCAGGGTGCGGCGCTCAGGCGGCGACTGCTCGAGGATGTATTCCAGGTCCTCGCGGAAGCCCATGTCGAGCATCTCGTCGGCCTCGTCGAGCACCAGCACTCTCAGCGCCGACAGGTCGAGGTTGCCGCGGTCGATGTGGTCCTTCAGGCGGCCGGGGGTGCCGACCACGATGTGGATGCCGAAGTTCAGCGCGCGGGCTTCCTTGCGGGCGTCCATGCCGCCGACGCAGGTGGTGATCTTGGCGCCCGACTGGCCGTACAGCCATTCCAGCTCGGCCGAGACTTGCAAGGCCAGTTCGCGCGTCGGGGCGATCGCCAGCATCAGCGGCGCGTCGGCAGGTCCGAAGCTTTCATTGTCGCCCAGCAGGGTCGAGGCCGCCGCCAAGCCAAAGGCCACCGTCTTGCCCGATCCGGTCTGGGCCGAGACCAGCATGTCGGCCTCGCCGTGGCCGTCCAGAACCGCCGCCTGGACCGGCGTGGGCTCAGCATAGCCCTTGTTGACGAGAGCGCGGTCTAGCGCGGGGTGGATCGCGGGAAAGGGCATATACGACCTGAAAAAGAGCAATGCGGCCGCCGAAACGACCGCGCCCGGCCAAGGCAAACAGCCGGCCGGGCGAGGAGAAGACCGCCTCTATACACCAATATTGGCCCCGATGCGGCGCGTTTCCGGAAAAAGACCGCCGTTCACCACGCTTGTTCAGGCGACATTGACCGCAAAGCCACGATCCTGACCGCTCGCAGACCTTCCTCGCGCCGGAGACCGCCATGACGATTCCGCCCCTGAGCATCGCCGCCGCCGGAATGCAGAGCGGCGCCAACCGCTTCGAGGCCAGCGCGCGTCGCACGGCCTCGGGCTCGCTGGATGATCTGGCGGTCGAGTCCGTCGAGCAGATCCGCGCCAAGACAGACTTCGCGGCCAACGCTGCCGTGGCGCGGACGGCTGACGACATGATGGGCACGTTGTTGGACGTACTGGCCTAACCCTATTCCGCTCATCCCCGCGGAGGCGGGGACCCAGGCTTTGGCTTCGAGCGCGGGGTTAAACATTTGAGCGTGGCGCGCGTGGCTCTCACTGGGTCCCCGCCTCCGCGGGGATGAGCGGGTGGTTGCGGCTCACCCCGCCTTTTCGGGCAGATGGAAGAAGTCGATGAAGCGGGCGAAGACCTCGCGGTCGCCCTCGATGGTCATCGCCCCCTCGCCTTCCAGCGCCGCCAGAGGAACCTTGCCGTAGACGGCGGCGGCTACGACCGGCGGGGCGGCGCGCACCACCACGTCGCCATCCTCGACCGCGCCGCGTCGGGTGGCGATGACGCCGTCCGCCACGGTCACGACCATCCGATCCTCGTCCATCGCAAAGCCCAGGCGCATGGCCGCCTCGCCCGCCCTCGACGGATCGAACATGGTCTCGAACGACTGCATGACCGAGACCGCACTGATCGGCAGGGTCGGGTCGTGGTGCGGCGAGCGCGCGGCCCAGCGGCCCAGCACCATGAAGACCGGCTTGATCTCATAGCCCCAGTCGGTCAGCTCATAGACCTGAACCGAGGCGGGCGGCGGCAGCTTGCGGCGCTGGACAATGCCCGAAGCCTCCAGCCCCTCCAGCCGCTGGGTCAGGACGTTGGCCGACAGGCCGCACAGGTCTTTGCGCAGGTCGCTGAAACGACGCGGCCCCATCATGAGTTCTCGTATCACCAGCAGCGCCCAGCGCTCGCCGATCAGGTCGAGCCCGTGCGCCGCGCCGCAGGCGTCGTGATAGCGGCGCGACCGACCGACAGGCTCTTTAGTTACTTTTTCTAACTTCATGGTTGACTAACATAACATCGAGACGCAAGACTTGCATCATCAGAGAGAGGGAGAACGCCATGTCAAAGATGATTTTCGTCAACCTGCCGGTCGCCGACCTGCCCCGCTCGGTCGCCTTCTACGAGGCCGTGGGCGCGACCAAGAACCCGATGTTCTCGGACGACACCGCCGCCTGCCTGGTGTTTTCGGACACCATCCACGCCATGCTGCTGACCCACGAGAAGTTCTCCAGCTTCACCGACCGCGCCATTCCTGATGCGCACAAGACGGCCCAGGTGCTGATCTGCGTCTCGGAAGACAGCCGCGACGCCGTGGACGCCGTGCACGACCGCGCCGTCCAGGCAGGCGGGCGGGCCGACGCCATCGCGGTCCAGGACTACGGCTTCATGTACAGCCGCGCCTACGCCGACCCGGACGGCCATATCTGGGAAGTCATGTGGATGGACCCCGAAGCCGCCGCCCAGGGCCCTGAAGCCTTCGCCGCCCAGATGGGCGGAGGCTGAGCCATGGCCGACAAGATCATTCCCTGCCTCTGGTATGATCTGGGCCAGGCGAAGAAGGCGGCGGAATTCTATGTCTCGCTGGGTCTGCCCGACAGCCACGTCGATCGGGTCGTGACCAGCCCGGCCGACAATCCGTCCAACCCCGAAGGCGCCGAACTGGTGGTCGAGTTCACCCTGGCCGGGCGGCGCTACATGGGCCTGAACGGCGGGCCGATCTTCCCCCAGACCGAGGCCGTCTCCTTCATGATCATGACGGACGACCAGGCCGAAACCGACCGCCTGTGGGACGCCATCGTCAGCAACGGCGGTCAGGAAAGCCAGTGCGGCTGGTGCAAGGACCGTTGGGGCGTGAACTGGCAGATCACCCCGCGCCGCCTGATGGCCTTCTACGACGACCCTGATCCCGCCCGCGCCAAGGCCGCCTTCGAGGCCATGATGACCATGAAGAAGATCGACATCGCAGCCCTGGAGGCCGCTGCTGACAAGGCTGGGTGAACAGCCAAGCTAAGTCGCCCGACCAACACCAAACTGTCGCTTTCCACCAAGCCTACGCCTGCACCTTCAACGACCATCCGCCCCCGCCCCTCAATCAGCGAGCGAGAGGGGCCAACCACACAGAGGAGACGACCATGAGCTATGTCACTGGCTTCCTGACCCCGGTGAAGGCCGAGAACAAGGAGCGCTATATCGAGTCCGCCCGCGTCGCCTGGCCGCTGTTCAAGGGCTATGGCGCCCTGGCCCATGTCGAGAACTGGGGCGTGGACGTGCCGGACGGCAAGGTCACCAGCTTCCCCATGGCCGTGAAGCTGGAAGACGGCGAGGTCGTGGTCTTCTCCTGGCTGATCTGGCCCGACAAGAAGACCGCCGACGACGCCTGGGCCAAGATGGAGAAGGACCCCGCCATGGCCGACATGGACATGCCCTTCGACGGGAAGCGCATGATGTGGGGCGGCTTCGAGACGGTGTTCCAGAACTGAGCGAAACGCTTTCCTCCCCACCCTGTGGGGAGGGGGACCGCGTAGCGGTGGAGGGGGCGGCGCGACGTTAGACGGCTCAAACGCCCGAGACGGACAGGTCTGCGCCGCCCCCTCCGTCACGGCGCCATGCGCCGCGCCACCTCCCCATGAATGGGGAGGAAAGTCAGGCCCGAACAAAAAAAGGGCGGCTCTTGCGAGCCGCCCTTTGTTTTTCGTGGATCAGCTGTCCAGGAAGGACCGCAGTTTCCGCGACCGGCTGGGGTGCTTCAGCTTGCGCAGGGCCTTGGCCTCGATCTGACGGATACGTTCGCGGGTCACGCTGAACTGCTGGCCGACTTCTTCCAGGGTGTGGTCGGTGTTCATGCCGATGCCGAAGCGCATCCGCAGAACCCGCTCTTCACGCGGGGTCAGCGAAGCCAGGACGCGGGTCGTGGTTTCGCGCAGGTTCGACTGGATGGCGGCGTCGATCGGCAGGACGGCGTTCTTGTCCTCGATGAAGTCGCCCAGGTGGCTGTCTTCCTCGTCGCCGATCGGCGTTTCGAGGCTGATCGGCTCCTTGGCGATCTTCAGGACCTTGCGGACCTTCTCCAGCGGCATGGCCAGCTTCTCGGCCAGTTCTTCCGGGGTCGGCTCGCGGCCGATCTCGTGCAGCATCTGGCGGCTGGTGCGGACGATCTTGTTGATCGTCTCGATCATGTGGACCGGGATACGGATGGTCCGCGCCTGGTCGGCGATGGAGCGGGTGATCGCCTGACGAATCCACCAGGTGGCGTAGGTCGAGAACTTGTAGCCGCGACGGTACTCGAACTTGTCGACCGCCTTCATCAGACCGATGTTGCCTTCCTGGATCAGGTCCAGGAACTGCAGGCCGCGGTTAGTGTATTTCTTGGCGATAGAGATGACGAGGCGCAGGTTGGCCTCGACCATTTCCTTCTTGGCCTGGCGGGCTTCGCGTTCGCCCTTCTGGACCGTCTGGACGATGCGGCGATAGTCGTCGATCGGCAGACCGGCCTCGGTCGCCACGGCGGCGATGTCGGTGCGGATCTTGGCGATCTGGGCGGCTTCATTGTCGCTGAACTTGGTCCAGCGCACGCCCATTTCCTTGACGCGCTCGGCCCAGTTGGGGTCCAGCTCCGAACCGAAATAGGCCTTGAGGAACTCCGGCCGCGAGATGCCGTAGCTGTCGGCCAGACGCAGCAGACGCCCTTCCAGACCGATCAGACGCTTGTTGATGGCGTAAAGCTGCTCAACCAGGGCCTCGATGCGGTTGTTGTTCAGCTTCATCGTCTTCAGACGATCCGAGATCGTCTTGGTCAGCGTCTCATAGGCCTTGTGGTCCTTGGCGCTGAGCACCTCGCCCTTCAGGCGGGCCTCGACCAGCTTGTCCTGCAGCTTGCGGAAGGCGCCGAAGTCGGCGGCGATGGCGTCCAGCACCTCCATGACGCCGTCGCGCAGCTCGGCTTCCAGGGCCGAGATCGACATGCCGCCGCCGTCGTCGAAGTCGTCTTCGTCGTCGTCTTCGCCCTCAGGCTTGTCCTCGCTCGGAGCGGGGGCGGCGCCCGGCAAGGCGGCGGGCGGCTGATTGTGCGGCAGCGACGACGGGTTCAGGATGCCGTAGGTGGCGTCCAGGTCGATCACTTCGCGCAGCAGGATGCGGTTGTTGGCCAGCTCTTCGCGCCAGACCATGATGGCCTCGAAGGTCAGGGCGCTTTCGCACAGACCCGAGATCATGGCGTCGCGGCCGGCTTCGATCCGCTTGGCGATGGCGATTTCGCCCTCGCGGCTCAGCAGTTCGACCGAACCCATTTCGCGCAGATACATGCGCACGGGGTCGTCGGTGCGGTCATAGGCGGCCTTGGCCGGGGCTTCGGCCACCGAGGTCTCGGCGGCGGCGGCGACGTCGGTGCCGGTCGATTCCGCGGCGTCTTCCTCGGCTTCAACGACGTTGACGCCCATCTCCGACAGCATGGCCAGCGTGTCTTCGATGGCGTCGGGGGTGACTTCTTCGCTGGGGAGGACCTTGTTCAGTTCCTCCATCGTGACATAGCCGCGCGCCTTGGCCTGCTTGATGAATTTCTTGACGCCGGCGTCCGTCAGATCGAGCAGCGGCCCGTCGGTGTTGGCTTCTGCATCCTGCGTCTCGGTCTGCGCGCTCATTCAGTCAGTCTCCACGACCGCTCGGGGGTGATCAGTCCCCTGCGGCGAAAATACAACGCCCGACGACTTCGTTGGTTACGAAGAAGCCGCGTCTTCCCAAATCGTTCCGGTCTTGATGGCCCGCCGCAAAGCATCGCGCTCGGCTTTCACCAGGGTGAAGGCCGAGTTATCGAACGCCTGATGGGCGCCCGACTTTGCTGACGCCAGCGCCTGCTCCAACGCCGCTACGCGGGTCAGAGCGTCAAACGCCTGCGACCACCGGGTCCTCGCCTCGCCGAGGGGCTTGTCTGCAGCCAGGAATGGCGCGCCGGACTTTGCCGCCGCCTTCTCGACCTCGTGCATCAAGGCATCATGACCCGAGTGGGCCAGATGGCGTCGGATCGCGGCAGAGTCAAGGCTCTGACCGCCAAACCGCAACCGAACCAGTTCCTGCGCCAGCCCATCCAGCGCCGGATCGCCGAAACCATGGCGGGCGATGGCCTCCAGATGGTCGTCCATTCGCTCAGGGTCATCGACCGCGCCGTGGGCCAGGGCCGCCGCCACCGGCTCGATGGAGCGCGACAGGGCGTGCATGGCCTGGGCGCCCTCGGCCGTCTGGCCCAGCTTGGGCGGCGGGCCGCGCCAGCGTCCGCCCATCCCGCCACCTGGGCCCGGTCGCCCCCCGCCCTGCTGATAGGGCTGACCCTGCTGTTGCTGCTGGCGCGGGAACAGGGCGTCGAAACGCTCGAACAGGTCGCGGCGGTATTGCTCGGCCAGGTCCTTGTCCTGAATGGCCGAGGCCGCCTGACGCAGCCGCCCCTTCAGCCCCGCCTTGCGCTCGGGCGTGTCCAGAGGCTCGGCCTCGGCCTCGCGGCGGAACAGGACCTCGACGAAGGGCCGTGTCTCGCTGACGGCGTGGCGCAGGGCGGGCGCCCCCTTGTCGCGCAGGATGTCGTCCGGGTCCTGCCCCGCCTCCAGCAGGGCGAAGCGGAAGGACCGCCCCGACTTCAGCAGGGGCAGCGACCGCTCGATCGAACGATAGGCGGCCCGCAGCCCCGCCGCGTCGCCGTCAAAGCAGAGCACCGGCTCGGCCGAGACCCGCCAAAGGCGCTCCATCTGCTCTTCGGTCAGGGCCGTGCCCATAGGCGCCACAGCCGGCAGGCCAGCGCGCTGGCAGGCGATGACGTCCATATAGCCTTCGACGACGATGATCCCCTGCTCGCCCCGGCTCTCGGCCCCCAGGATGCGGCGCGCCTCGGGCAGGCCGTAGAGGGTGGCGCCCTTGTGAAACAGCAGACTTTCCGGCCCGTTCAGATACTTGGCCCGGTCGTCGGGGTTCATGGCCCGCCCGCCGAAGCTGACGATCCGCCCGCGCGCGTCCAGAATGGGGAACATCAGCCGGTCGCGGAACCGATCATAGGGCTGACCGCCGCTTTCCGGCGAGATCAGCATCCCGGCCTCGACCAGATCGCCGGGCCGCGCCCCGCGCTGGATCAGGGCGTTCTTCAGGCCCTCGCGGTCGTTAGGCGCATAGCCCAGGCCAAAACGCTCCCACTGGTCCTCGGGCAGGCCGCGCTTTTCCAGATATTCGCGCGCCGCCTTGCCGACCGAGCGGCGCAGATTGGCGGCGAACCACTTCTGGGCCAGGTCCATCCAGTCGGTCAGGCCCTGCTTCTTGGCCTCGCGCTCGGCCGACTGCGGGTCCTCCGCGGGCAGTTGCATCCCCGCCTCGCCCGCCAACCGCTGCACCGCCTCGACAAAGCTGAGACGCTCGGTTTCCTGCAGGAAGCTGATGATGTCGCCGTGCTTGCCGGAGCTGAAATCGTGGAAGAAGCCCTTGTCGTCATTGACGAAGAAGCTGGGCGACCGCTCCTTGGAGAAGGGGCTGAGCCCCACATACTCGCGCCCCTGACGCTTGAGTTTCACCGTCCGTCCGATGACATCGGACGGGCGAAGGCGGGCCTTCAGTTCTTCAAGAAAACGATCGTCGAAACGCACGATCCCAGACACTCCGGCGCGACGGCGAGGGGAAGGGCCGCCGCACCCTCAGACATGGGCATCCCCGGTTCTGTTTTCCACAGCCTGTGAAGATCGAGGAGAAGTCCGTCGCTTGCGGGCGCAGATCTATTTCCACACCTCGCCCGTCCGCCCCAGGGCCTCGCCCAGGTCATAGACGGCCTGCATCGACTCTTGGCTGAAATCGAGGCTGTCGGCGCCGTCGAAATCCTCGGGGATGGCGGCGACGTGGAATTCCAGTCCGTTGCGGCTGGCGAAGGCGCGGTTAGCGGCGAGGGTGGCGCGCAGCTGGCCGCCCAGCACCGCGTCCAGGCTGCGGGTCAGCACCGGAATGGCGGCGTCGCGGGTGACGGCGAAGCGCGGCGCGTCCTTGCCGTTGACCACGACGTGCAGACGCGCGCCCTGAAACACCCCGGCCACGTCGTCCCAGTTCCACATGATCTGCGGCAGGGCCACGAAGGGGTTCATCACCCCGCCGTCGACGTGCATCTCCTCGAACACCGCGCCGCGCCCCTGGGAGCGGATCATGACCGGCGGAAAGGCGCCGGGAATGCTGGCCGAGGCGATCAGGACGTCGCGGAACAGGGCCAGGGCCTCCGGCCCGCCGCGCTCGGCGATGGCGCCCATGTTCCAGATGACGCCGCGCTGGGCGTCCAGATCGGTGGTGGCGACCAGCAGCAGCCGCCCCTTGGCGTGTTCGGCGGCGACCTCGGTCAACATCGCCTGGTCCACATTGCTCTCGACCAGTTCACGCAGGGGTTCGCCGCTGAACACGCCCGATCCGATCAGGGCGCGCACGCCCCGGCTTTTCAGCAACCCGGTCGCCTGCCCGCCGGTATAGGCCTCCTTCAGCCGCCCATCCCAGCGTGGGCCGAGGAAGACGAAGGGCGCGGCCAGGGCGCCGGTCGAGACCCCGGTCACGACCTCGAAATCCGGGCGCTTGCCGCTGGCGGTCCAGCCGTTGATCAGACCGGCGGTGAAGGCCCCGTTGGCGCCGCCGCCGGACAGGGCGATCAGGTCGAAATGACCGTCCGGTCCCTTGGGCACGCCCTCGCCCAGCTGCTGTTCGATCTTCTGCGCCGCCGCCTCGTCCTCGACGGAGAAGCGGACGTTGGGAAAGCCCACGGGCGAGGCCGCGTCGCGTTCGGTCAGGCCGAAGTCGCTGCGCGCCCCGCTGGCGCAGGCCGACAACAGCAGACCGGCGCTCAGGACGGCGGCGACCGTCCGCATCAGGCTGAAACTCATAAGCGTTCTCCAGGGCGCGCCACCTTAGCCGCTTTCCGTGACAACAGGAAAAGCCCCGCCTCGACAAAACCCCGTTAGGCTTTGGTTAACCAAGAAGGCCGCTTCGGACGCGCCATCGTCCGAATGCGGACCCAATCCCGCGCGACAACACCATTATCCACAGCCTGTGGATGAATATACTTTCAAGGACCGTCCATGTTCATCGCCATCGCCCGCCCGGCGGTGGAGCCCCAAGGCCCCGACGCCGTCGCCGTCCCCGGCTCCCCCGCTGTTCCGTTCCTGACGCCCCGCGCCCTGCATGCGCGCCTGCTGGACAACGCCGCCGCGCGCCGTCGCCGCGGACTGGAGCGAAAGCAGGCCCGCCGCGCCGACGACGCCGCCTACTGGATCTCGGCGGCGCCCATGGCGGTGCAAAAGGCCTGCGCCCTGCGCCAGGCTGATTTCGTCGCCCTGCCCTGAGGTCTGACGTCTGGGTGTTCGACCTTGGTCTAAGGCCCCGGACCATCCGCAACTGGCGGCTTTACAGAAATATTCAGAGATCGGGCGCAGACCCAAAGAACGTCCTTCTCCGAGTTTTCCATGCCTGACGCCGCCGCCCCGCACACCGCCTTCCTTCGCCCCATGCTGGAACTGATGGCCGAGCATCTGGGCGGCGCCGTCATCCTGCACAGCGCGCCCACGGGAGAGATCCTGATGGCGGCCGGCGGCGTGCCGGGCCTGGCCTTTGACAACGCCGTCGGCGCTACGGCCGAGGACTATGTCGGACGGTTCGAGGTTTACGCCCAGGACGGGTCCGTCGCGAAACTGGAGGCCCTGCCCGTCGTTCGAGCCATGGCCACGGGACAGGCCGTCGTGGACGAAGTGTGGCTGTTGGGGGCAGGTGCGGACCCTGTGCCGGTCTTCGTCGATTCCTATCCGCTGAAGGACGACAACGGCGCCGTGATCGGCGTGATCGCCACCGCCACCGACCCCAAACGGTGGGCCATGCGCGCAGAGCGGCTGAAGCAGTCGATCTCGCTGCGCGATCGGTTCGTCAGAGACTGAGCCTCAGCGCAGTTCCGGCAGACGACGCATGACGGAGTCGCGCAGCTTGCGCCGCCGCTCAGCCGAGGATTTCGGGCGAATCCGTTCGCGATGCTCCATGCCGCCGCCCCAGCGCTCGTGCACGGCGGCGGCCAGCACCGGATGCCGGTCGTGCTGGTGGACGATGGGGCTGATGCTGTTGTCCGGGTTGACGATGCGGCCGTCGATGACCCGCAGGTCCTGGCTCGGCGTCAGACCCAAGGTCGCCACGCGGCCATAGTTGGGAACGATCTCGCCTTCGATCAGGCCCAGATGAACCGCCATGTTGCAGGCCGCCTGATCGGCCCCGAACGCCCCGCCGATCTCGGAACGCGGCACGGAGGCCAGCATCAGCAGGGTCCGGCAGAAACGCATCATGGCCTCGCGCGGCCCCATCACCGTGCCTACGCACAGGCAGGGCTTGTCGGCCAGGACGCGCGCCACCGCATCGCCGCCGACGCCGCGCAGATACTTCATGTTGAAGGCGTGGTCGGCCAGCACGCCGTCGGCGTATTCGTTGAAGAACTGCAGACCCTGCGGCTGAGGCTCGAACGGCGCGGCCTGGAAGACCACGTCACGCACATCGGTCAACAGGACGTTGCGCGACTGGGGCCGTTCGCTCATCAGCCGGTCAAAGGCGGCGAAGCGCGCCACGACCGGATGCGGCGCCCAACCCTCGACCGTCGCCGGCGCCACGGCCTCGATCCGGTTGTCGGCCAGGAAGGCCAGCAGGTCAGGGTCCTGATCCACGACCAGAACCACCGGACCGTCGAACACCGCCCGCAGCGAGCGCACGAAGATCGCCACGTCGGCGGCGTCATAGCCCGTGGCGTAGCCCAGGATCAGATCATCCGCCGCCCCGGAGACAGCAGCTTCACGGTCGCCCAGCATCGCCACGGCGAGCCAGTCCAGATAGGCCGACTTCGCCACGGGCGCCGTCATCCTCAGGCGCTCATCGAGGCGGTGAAGCGATCAAACAGATAGAGGCTGTCGATCGGGCCCGACGAGGCTTCCGGGTGATGCTGGACGCTGAACACCGGCTGGCCCTTCAGGGCGATGCCGCAGTTGGTGCCGTCGAACAGGCTGACGTGGGTTTCCTCGACGGCGTCCGGCAGGCTGTCGCGGTCGACCGAGAACTCGTGGTTCATCGACACGATCTCGACCTTGCCCGTGGTCAGGTCCTTGACCGGGTGGTTGGCGCCGTGGTGGCCCTGATCCATCTTGATGGTCTTGGCGCCCAGGGCGATGGCCAGCATCTGATGGCCCAGGCAAATGCCCAGGATCGGCTTGCCGCTGGCGACCAGCTTCTGGATTTCCGGCACGGCGTAGGCGCCGGTCGCGGCCGGGTCGCCCGGACCGTTGGACAGGACCACGCCGTCAGGATTGCGGGCCAGGATGTCCTCAGCCGAGGTCGTCGCTGGCACCACGGTGATCTTGACGCCGGTCGAGGCCAGGGCGCGCAGGATGTTGCGCTTCACGCCGTAGTCGATGACCACCACCGACTTGGCGCCGGCTTCAGGCTTGGCGTAGCCGGTCGGCCAGTCCCAGACGCCCTCGGTCCAGTCGAAGGCCTGGGTCGTCGAGGCGTCCTTGGCCAGGTCCAGACCGACCAGGCCCTTCCAGTCGCGCGCCTGGGCCACCAAGGCGTCCAGGTCGAACTGGCCCTCGGGGTTGTGGGCGATGACAGCGTGCGGGGCGCCCTTGTCGCGGATGATCTTGGTCAGGGCGCGGGTGTCCACACCGGCCAGGCCGACCACGCCGCGCGTCTTCATCCAGCTGTCCAGGCTGCCGGTGGCGCGCCAGTTGGCGGGTTCGGTCGGAAAGTCGCGGAAGACGGCGCCGCGGGCCGCGCGCTCGGGCGAAGCGCCGATCTGCTCGACGTCTTCGTGGTTCACGCCGACGTTGCCGACGTGGGGGAAGGTGAAGGCCAGGATCTGGCTCATGTAGGAGGGGTCGGTCAGGATTTCCTGATAGCCCGTCATCGAGGTGTTGAAGACCACCTCGCCGAGGACCGAGCCGACGGCGCCGACGCCGATGCCTTGCAGGACGGTGCCGTCAGCGAGCGCGAGGACGCCAGTGGCGCCGGACAGAATCTGGGTCGTCATGGCGCAGGCTCCTAGCAATGAATACGGGCAGACAAACGGCGGCGTCACTAAAGAGATGCCGGGGCGGGGTCAACCGCCCTTGGGTCTTTAGGCCTTCTGGGTTTTACGCACCCAGATCCAGGCCAGGCTGGTCAGGGCGAAGAATCCGACGCTGGGCAGGATATAGCCGCCTGCCGCCGCCGCCACTGCAAAGGCCGAGAAGACCACGCCGACCACGGCCAGGGCGCGCCAACCGGCCTTCCGGGTCAGCTTCCACAGTGTCATCGAGCACAGGGCGTAAAGGCACAGCGTCAGCACCGAAGTCACGCCGATCAGGACGCCGAACTGCTGACCCAGGGTCGGCTGGGCGCTGGCGATGACCATGACGCTCATGATGACGCAGTTAAGGATGGGGTTGCTCAGGGGCGCCTTGCCCTTGTCGGCGCCGCCGAACCAGCGCGGCATCCAGCCCGCCTCGGCCGAGCCGCGCGCGGTTTCGCCCGCCAGCATGGTCCAGCCCGCAATGGTGCCCAGCACCTTGATCACGGCGCAGGCGGCGACCAGACCGGCCACGGACGACCCCATGACCCGCGCCACCAGATCGGCGTAGGGGCTGGTCGAATGGACCAGAACATCGGCGGGAATGACGCCGAAGACGGCGATGCTGGCGGCCACATAGACGATGAAGGCCAGAGCCACGCCGCCCAGCGAGGCGCGTCCCACGTCGACGGCGGGGTTCTTGACCAGGCTGGACAGGGCCGCGGCGCTCTCGACGCCCAGGAAGGCCCAGAAGATGATGGCCAGCGAGGCCGGCACCGTCTTCAACAGGGGTTGGTCGCCGGGGCTCCACGAGGCCGCGAAGGTGTCGCCGCTGAAGGCCATGGCCCCGGCGATGATGGCCAGGACGATAGGGATCAGACCGAGGCCCAGGGTGATGGCGCCGAACCGCGCCGCGGTCCGCGCTCCGCTCGCGTAGGCCGCCGTCGTCAGCCAGATCAGGGCCAGATTGCTGAGCGCCGCCCACAGGGGCTCTTTCAGCGCGGGAATGAAGAAGGCCAGATAGCCGGTACCCGCCACCGCCAGCGCCACGTTCCCGGCCAGGCAGGCGGCCCAGTAGGCCAGCCCCGTCTGATAGCCGATGAAGCGGCCCATGCCGCGCCGGGTGAAGTCCGACAGACCGTCGGCGTCCGGCTGCATCCGGCCCAGACCGCCGAACACCAGGGCCAGGGTCACGGCGCCCAGGCCGCAGATCAGCCAGCCGATAATGCTGGAACTGCCCGTCGGCGCCAGGGTCGCAGGCAGCAGATAGACGCCCGAACCGATCATATTGCCGGCCACCACCAGGGCGGCGAGCGCCCAGCCAATGCGGTGCGGCGGGTCGGGCAGGATTTCCGTCTGGGTCATGCCCGCCCTTTACGCGGGAATTCTCGCCCCGTCCCATGCGAATACGCCGCCGCTGTCAGCGGGCGTCAGACCCTCGATCACCGTCAGCAGGCTGGCCGCGGAAAAGGCCGGGGAGAACAGCTTCTCCGGCTTGACCCCGCGCTGGAAGGGCGCGCTCAGGGGCGTGTCCACCGTCCCCGGATGCAGGCCCGCGACCACCGCCTGCGGATGGGTGCGCGCCAGTTCCACCGACAGGGTCTTCAGGATCATGTTCAGCGCCGCCTTGGACGCGCGATAGCTGTGCCAGCCGCCCAGCCGGTTGTCGCTGATGGAGCCGACCCGCGCCGACAGGGCCGCGAACACCGCCCGCTGATCGCGCGGCAGCAGAGGCAGGAAGTGGCGGGCCGCCAGCGCCGGGCCTACGGCGTTGATCCGGTAGTCGCGCATCAGATGCTCCGCCGACAGCTCGCGCCAGCTGCGTTCGGGCGTCTGACCGGAGTGCAGCACCCCGGTCGCCAGCACGATCAGGCTCGGCGTCGGACCTTCGGCGATGCGCGCGGCGGCGGCGGCCATGCCGGCCTCGTCCTCCAGATCGAGAAGACCGTGCGTCACGCCGTCGATGGGCGCGACCGGCGTGCGCGACAGGCCATGCACCACGCGGTCGCCCGCCTGCCCCAGTTGCTGCGCCAGCGCCCGTCCAACGCCGCCCGACACGCCGATGATGATCGCCGAACCCTGCGTCATGGCTTTTGCTCTCCCTTGTCGTGCGGAAATACGTGGCTGAAGCGTCTCTGGACCGATCACGCCCTACCCTCGCCATCAGCGCGGGTTTAGGAAGCGGCTAGCCCCCGCCTCACCCTGGACGCCCCATGACCATCACCACGGTCGGCCTCGATGCCGACGACACCCTCTGGCACAACGAGACCATCTTCCGCCTGAGCCAGAAGCGGTTCGTGGACCTGCTGGCCGATCACGCCGACGAGCCGGTGATGATGGAGCGCCTGTCGGTGGTCGAGCGGCGCAACCTGCGTCTCTATGGCTATGGGGTGAAGGGCTTCACCCTGTCGATGCTGGAGACGGCGATGGAGCTGTGCGACGGCGCCGCGCCGCCCCACATCATCCGCGAGATCCTGGCCGCCGGTCGCGAAATGCTGACCCACCCGGTCGAGACCCTGCCGGGCGTCGACGAAGCCCTGGCCGAGCTGTCGGAGAAGTATCGCCTGGTCCTGATCACCAAGGGCGACCTGATGGATCAGGAACGCAAGCTGGCGGCGTCCGGCCTGGGCGAGTTGTTCGCCGCGGTCGAGATCGTGTCCGAGAAGGAACGCTCGACCTATGACCGCATCTTCGCCCGCCACGGCACCGGCGCGGCCGAGGCCGTCATGGCCGGCAACTCGATGAAGTCCGACGTCCTGCCCGCGCTGGAAGCCGGCGCCTTCGCCTGCCACATCCCCTACGAGATCACCTGGGCCCACGAACTGGCCGACGCCCCGGAAAACCACCCCCGCTACGTCTCGCTCAGCCGCATCGCCGAACTTCCCGACTGGATCGCGGCGATCGACCGGGCGGAGTAAAATCCCCAGCCGCCTCATTCCGGCCCTTGCCGCCCCGCCCCCGCATCTCTAAACGGGCCGCTTAACCGACAACCTGAACGGATCGGTCGCGGGGGCTCGCCCTGCGTCCGGTTTCTTCGCGCGCGTGGAGCCCGCCGCTGACCAGTCATGAGGAAAAGGATGCTATGGTGCGCGCTGCTCTGGCCGAGCAGGGCGACAGCGGGATCACCCCGCGCCATACGCTGTTCTATTTCTATGGCGACGGTGACCACGGCGACCTCAACGAGGTGGCTCGCCGCGCCGGGTTTCTGACGCGGGGCCAGGACGACATGACCGTCCTGGAGACCACCATAGCGGTCGACGAGGCGTCGTTTTCGCCTGTGTCGGCCATGATGCAATCCTGGGCCGCGGCCTTCCAGCTCGACTACGACGGCTGGGAGTGCGCGGTCGTGACGAACTGAGTAGCAGCCGATGCCCAAGCGCACAGACATCCAGTCCATCCTGATCATCGGCGCCGGCCCGATCGTCATCGGCCAGGCGTGTGAGTTCGACTATTCTGGGGTTCAGGCCTGCAAGGCGTTGAAGGCCGAGGGCTACCGGGTCATCCTGGTCAACTCGAACCCCGCCACCATCATGACCGACCCGGAGGTGGCTGACGCCACCTACATCGAGCCGATCACGCCCGAGATCGTCGAGAAGATCATCGCCAAGGAGCGCCCCGACGCCCTGCTGCCGACCATGGGCGGCCAGACCGCGCTGAACACGGCCCTGGCCCTGAACGCCTCGGGCGCCCTGGCCAAGTACGGCGTCGAGATGATCGGGGCCAAGGCCGAGGTCATCGACAAGGCCGAGGACCGTCAGAAATTCCGCGACGCCATGGACAAGCTGGGTCTGGAAAGCCCCCGCAGCCGCGCTGTCCACCACATTGAAGAAGCCGACGACGCCCTGGCCTTCGTGGGCCTGCCCGCCATCATCCGCCCGTCCTTCACCCTGGCCGGCACCGGCGGCGGCATCGCCTATAATATCGAAGAGTTCCACGAGATCGTGGAGCGCGGTCTGGACCTGTCGCCGACCACCGAGGTCCTGATCGAAGAGTCGGTGCTGGGCTGGAAGGAATACGAGATGGAGGTGGTCCGCGACACGGCGGACAACTGCATCATCATCTGCTCGATCGAGAACATCGACCCGATGGGCGTCCACACCGGCGACAGCATCACCGTCGCCCCGGCCCTGACGCTGACCGACAAAGAATATCAGCTGATGCGGACGGGTTCGATCAACGTCCTGCGCGAGATCGGCGTCGAGACGGGCGGATCGAACGTCCAGTGGGCGATCAACCCGGCCGACGGCCGCATGGTCGTGATCGAGATGAACCCGCGCGTGTCGCGTTCCTCGGCCCTGGCGTCCAAGGCCACCGGCTTCCCCATCGCCAAGGTCGCCGCTCGTCTGGCCGTCGGCTACACCCTGGACGAGCTTCAGAACGACATCACCATGGTGACGCCGGCCAGCTTCGAGCCGAGCATCGACTATGTCGTCACCAAGATCCCGCGCTTCGCGTTTGAAAAATATCCGGGCTCGGAGCCGCACCTGACCACGGCCATGAAGTCGGTCGGCGAGGTCATGGCCATCGGCCGCACCTTCCAGGAATCGATGCAGAAGGCCCTGCGCGGTCTGGAAACCGGCCTGAACGGCTTTGACGAGATCGAGATCGAAGGCGTGGCCGACGCCGAGGACGACGCCAGCGCCCGCGCCGCCGTCATCCGCGCCCTGGGCCAGCCGACGCCCGACCGCATCCGCGTCATCGCCCAGGCCTTCCGTCACGGCCTGACGGTCGAGGAGGTCAACGCCGCCTGTTCCTACGAGCCCTGGTTCCTGCGTCAGATCGCCGACCTGATCCGCACCGAGGGCCACGTCCGCGTCCAGGGCCTGCCCGCGACCGACGCTGATTTCCGCAAGCTGAAGGCCAAGGGCTTCTCCGACGCCCGTCTGGCGACCCTGACCGGCAAGACCGAGGTCCAGGTCCGCAAGGCCCGCCGCGCCCTGAACGTCCGCCCGGTGTTCAAGCGCATCGACACCTGCGCCGCCGAGTTCGCCTCGGCCACGGCCTATATGTATTCGACCTATGAGAGCGGCGCCCTGGGCCAGGTCCCCGAGTGCGAGGCCGCGCCGTCGGACAAGAAGAAAGCCATCATCCTCGGCGGCGGTCCCAACCGCATCGGTCAGGGCATCGAGTTCGACTACTGCTGCTGCCACGCGGCCTTCGCCTTTGCCGACATCGGCGTCGAGTCGATCATGGTCAACTGCAACCCCGAGACCGTCTCGACCGACTACGACACCTCGGACCGCCTCTATTTCGAGCCTCTGACCGAAGAGGACGTGCTGGAGTTGATCGACGTCGAGCGCTCGAACGGCGATCTGATCGGCGTCGTGGTGCAGTTCGGCGGTCAGACCCCGCTGAAGCTGGCCCACGCCCTGCAAGAGGACGGCGTGCCGATCCTGGGCACATCCGTCGACAGCATCGACCTGGCCGAGGACCGCGAGCGCTTCCAGCAGATGCTGGAGGCCATCGGCCTGAAGCAGCCCCCGAACGGCCTGGCCCGCTCGGCCGAGGAAGCCGCGCAGAAGGCTGAGGAGGTCGGCTATCCCGTCGTGCTGCGCCCCTCCTATGTCCTGGGCGGCCGCGGCATGATGATCGTCCACGACCGCGAGCAGCTGGACCGCTATGTCGGCGAGGCCATGCGCGTGTCGGGCAGCGATCCGGTCCTGATCGACCACTATCTGAACCGCGCCACCGAGGTGGACGTCGACGCCCTGTGCGACGACGAGACCGTCTTCGTCGCCGGCGTGCTGGAGCATATCGAGGAAGCCGGCGTCCACTCGGGCGACAGCGCCTGCTCCATGCCGCCCTTCTCGCTGCGTCCCGAGATCGTGGCCGAGCTGAAGCGCCAGACCGCCGCCATGGCCAAGGCCCTGAAGGTTCGCGGCCTGATGAACGTGCAGTTCGCCATCGAAGAGCCGCATAGCGAGAACCCGCGCATCTTCGTGCTGGAAGTGAACCCGCGCGCCAGCCGCACGGCGCCTTTCGTGGCCAAGACCATCGGCCAGCCCATCGCCTCCATCGCCGCCAAGGTCATGGCCGGCGTGCCGCTGGCCTCCTTCGGTCTGGTCGATCACGAGCTGGACCACATCGCGGTCAAGGAAGCCGTCTTCCCGTTCGCGCGCTTCGCCGGGGTCGACACGATCCTGGGCCCGGAAATGCGTTCGACCGGCGAGGTCATGGGCCTGGACTGGAAGCGTGAAGGCGAGGCCGACCTGGCCCCCGCCTTCGCACGCGCCTTCGCCAAGTCGCAGATCGGCGGCGGGACCGTCCTGCCGACCGAGGGCTGCGCCTTCGTCTCGGTCAAGGAAGCCGACAAGCCCTTCATCGTCGAGGCCGTCCGCTCGCTGCTGGAACAGGGCTTCTCGGTGATCGCCACCTCGGGCACCCACGACTACCTGAAGGCCCAGGGCCTGGAGGTCGGTCTGGTCAAGAAGGTGCTGGAAGGCCGTCCGAACATCGTCGACGCGATGAAGAACGGCGAGGTCCAGCTGGTCTTCAACACCACCGACGGCAAGCAGGCCCTGGCCGACAGCTTCTCCATCCGCCGCACGGCCCTGATGATGAAGATCCCCTACTACACCACCGCCGCCGGCTCGCTGGCCGCAGCGCAAGGGATCGCCGCCATCCGCGCCGGCGAACTGGATGTCCGCCCGGTGCAGTCCTACAACTGAGCCTCGGTCCGGTTCTGAAACGGCCCCCGGCGAGCGATCGTCGGGGGCTTTTTTCATGCCCCATATCTCCCGCTCATCCCGGCGGACGCCGGGATCCAGTAAGAGCCCCGCACACAACCCCGCCCTCTGAGCCCAAAGCCAAAGGACTGGATCCCGGCGTCCGCCGGGATGAGCGGGATTAGAGAGATATCCGAAAACATCATGCTTCCCGCGCTCATCCTCCTCTCCCTCGCCAACCTCGTCGCCTTCAGCCTGTTCGCCGTCGACAAGGCGCGAGCGCGGGCGGGCGGGCGGCGCATCCCCGAACGCACCCTGCTGCTCGCCGCCCTGTTCGGCGCCCTCGGCGCCGGGCTGGGCCAGCGGCTGTTGCGCCACAAGACGCGCAAACAGCCCTTCGCCGCCTGGCTGGGTCTGATCCTGACGCTCCACGCCTTCGCCCTGCTGGCGGTCGCCATCCTCATCTGGCGGGCCTAGCTCCTAAGCTCGGCGCTTGCCGCAGAGGCCCGGATGTCCAAACATGGCGGGGCTGACATCCACAGGCCGATCCTGTGCGTAAGGGGTGCGTCATGATCATCGTCCATCACCTGAACAACTCCCGCTCGCAGCGCGTGCTCTGGCTGCTGGAGGAACTGGGCCTGCCCTATGAGGTCAAGCGCTATGAGCGCAATCCGGCCACCATGCTGGCCCCGCCCGAGCTGAGAGCCGTCCATCCCCTGGGCAAGTCCCCGGTGCTGGACGACGGCGACGTGCGCGTGGCCGAAACCGGGGCCATCGTCGAATACTTGCTGGACGCGCACGATCCCGAGGGACGGCTGCGTCCGGCGCGCGGCACGGCGGACGGGCGGCGCTTCAGCTATTGGATGCACTATGCAGAGGGCTCGGCCATGCCGCCGCTGCTGCTTAAGCTGGTCTTCGCCCAGATGCCCAGGCGCGCGCCGGGTCTGGCCCGCCCCCTCGTCAAGGGCATCGCCGCCAAGGCGCAGGCCAGCTTCATCGACCCGCAGCTCAAGGCCCACGCCGACTGGCAGGAGGCTGAACTGGCCGCCACCGGCTGGTTCGCCGGGCCGTCGTTCAGCGCCGCCGACATCATGATGAGCTTCCCGCTGGAGGCCGCCGCCAGCCGGGCCGTCGACCTGTCCGCCTATCCCAACATCGCCCGCTTCCTGCAGGCCATCCACGCCCGCCCGGCGTGGAAACGCGCGCTGGAGCGGGGCGGTGAATACGCCTATGCCTGATCGTCAGGTTCCGCGATCACGGCTTCGCGAGCCCGCAACCCCCGTCAGACGACGACGTTTACGAGCCCATGCGCCTTTCAGTTATTCAAGTCATCGCGGCCCTGTCCGCCGCCATCTGCGTCATCATCGCCTTCATCGCCGCAGGGGCGGGACTGATCTCGGGCTTCTTCATGCTGCTGGCGATGGCGGCGCTGGGCTTTATCGCCTGGACCGCGATCCGCCGAGCCATGGGCCAGACCAAGCCCTGATCCGTCCTGCCGATCATGCTCTTGAGTTTGGCGAAAGGGCGCCCTACCCTCTTTGGCCGATCACGCGCGCCCCGTGATCGTGACTGTGCTGATTATACGTCTCTCCTTAGTCTCCGGGCGAAACAAGAAACTCACGACACAATGGAAAAAGTGCCGATGACGGCCGAGGGCTACCGTGTCCTCGACGAGCAACTGAAGCAATTGAAGCAGGTCGAACGACCCAGCGTCATCGCCGCCATCTCTGAGGCGCGCGAGCACGGCGACCTGTCTGAAAACGCCGAGTATCACGCCGCCAAAGAACGTCAGGGCTGGATCGAAGGCTCGATCGCCGACATCGAGGACAAGCTGTCGCGCGCCCAGGTGATCGACGTGTCCAAGCTGTCGGGCGACCAGGTCAAGTTCGGCGCCACCGTCACCTTCGTGGACGAGGACACCGAGGAAGAGGGCGTCTATCAGATCGTCGGCGAACACGAAGCCGACGTGAAGCTGGGCAAGATCTCCATCGCCTCGCCGATCGCCCGCGCCCTGATTTCCAAGGAAATCGGCGACGTGGTCGAGGTCAACACGCCCGGCGGCGTGAAGGCCTATGAGATCCTCAAGGTCGAGTGGAAGTAACATCGACCTTCTCCCTCCCCTTCATGGGGAGGGTGGCTGAGCCGAAGGCGAGGCCGGGTGGGGGCGGCGCGGCAAATCAGCCGCCACACCTATATCGCCCGGCCCTCCCCACCCGGTCGCTGCGCGACCACCCTCCCCATGAAGGGGAGGGAGATCAATGATCTCGCCTCTGTCCATCTGGGTCGTCTCCGACGGCCGCGCCGGCATCCAGAACCAGGCCCTGGGCCTGGCCGAGGCCGTGGCCCGGCTGACCCCCGCCGACATCGCCATCAAGGCCGTCCGCTGGCGGCCGATGTTCGACCGCTGGCCGTCGGGTCTGAAGACACCGGCCATGCTAGCGCCGGGCTCCTTCGATCCCCGCGCTGTCGCCGAATGGCCTGACCTGTGGATCGCCACCGGGCGCGCCAGCCTGCCCCTGTCGGCCAGGGTGCGCGACTGGAGCGGCGGCAAGACCTTTACCGTCCAGACCCAAGACCCGCGCTGGAAGAACAGCGCCTACGACCTGATCGTCGCCCCGGCCCATGACGGCCTGGCGGGCGACAATGTCGTCGAGATCATCGGCTCTCCGCACCGCATCACGCCCTCGAAGCTGGCCGAGGCCGCGCTGGCCTTTGCCGACCGCATCGCCCCCCTGCCCCGTCCCCGCGTCGCCGTCATGATCGGCGGCAGGTCCAAGGCCTTCGACCTGACGCCCGCCCACGCCGCCGATCTGGCCGAGAAGATCAAGGCGGCGGTTCAGGCGGCTAAGGGATCGCTGCTGCTGACCTTTTCACGCCGCACGCCGGACGCCGCCCAGGCGGTGATGACCGAGCGGCTGTCGGCCCTGCCGGGGTGGATCTGGGACGGGAGCGGCGCCAACCCCCTGTTCGCCATGCTGGACGCCGCCGACCACATCCTCGTCACCGAGGACAGCGCCAATATGGCGACCGAAGCCGCCTCGACCGGCAAGCCGGTCCATGTGCTGCCCATGATCCCGCTGAAGCCTGCGGGCAAGTTCGCCCGCCTGCACGCCGATCTGGCCGCCCATGGCGCAGCGCGGCCCTTTGACGGGACGCTGGAAGGCTGGGCCTATGCCCCACTCAACGAGACCGAGCGCGCGGCGCGCGCCGTGCTGGAGGCCATGGCCGCGCGCGGCTGATCCTCACCCCAGCGACAGGCGCACCAGGTTCTCGTCGCCGCGCAGACATTCCGGTCCCGGCTCATCGCGGATCGACACGCCCGCCGCAACCAACTGGGCGCGGAAGGTCTCGCCCGCGTTTGGCGGCGGCTCCTGCCCTTCGGCCACGGCGGCGCCCGGCGCAGGGCGGCAGTCGCGCACCGCCGGACTGGCCCGCCAGCGCGCCAGGGCCCAGACAGCCCGCGCTCTTGCGCCCGCGTCGCCCAGATCGACCACGGACAGCGCCTGCACCGGCGGCGTGACCCAGACGTCCACGCCTTGAAAGCGTCCCCGCAGCCCCGCCTCCAGGGCATAGGCGCTGGCCAGATCGAGCCCGGCGTCGGGCCGCAGGAGGACGATGGCGCGACGCCCCTCGGCATCGACCATGACCGCGTCGGTGGCGAAGGGGACGGCGTCGGACAGGCGGGTGCGCAGGGTCGCGGTCGGATCGGGGCTCGAGCCTGTGCTGGCCTGGACCGCGCGCGAGGCCGCCTGGGGATCGGCTACGACGATCTGATCCAGGGTCGCCGTCACCGGCGTATGCAGGGCCGCCGACAGCCGGTCCTGAAGCTGCTTTTGAGCATCCGGGACCAGCTTGCGCGTGCTGACCAGGGTCGAGACGGTGACGCCCTTGCCCTCGCTGCGCGCGTCCAGAAGGGTGACGCGCGAATCCGCCCCGGCGAAGATGTCGGCGACCGCCGTCCGGGTCTCAGCCGTGGCCTGGCTCTCCAGCCCAATCGCGCGCAACGAGATCACCAGCGGGATCGACAGCAGGACAAAGACCGCCAGCACGGCGAGACCCCGCCACGGCGAGGGCCGCTCCCTCAACCGGGGGCGGAAGCCATAGAAGCCCGCCGTCAGCGTCGCCGACAGGGCGATGGCCACCAGGTTGGTCATGAACAGGTAGAAGGCCCCCACCGAGATCGACAGGTCCCCCGTGCCGATGCCGAACCCCACCGTGGCCACCGGCGGCATCAGGGCCGTGGCGATGGCCACCCCGATAATGGTCTCGCCGCGCTGGCGGATCACGGCATAGGCCCCGGCTACGCCTGAGAAGACGGCGATCAGCAGGTCGAAGAAGTTGGGCCGGGTCCGCGCCAGAATCTCGCTGGTCGGCTCCTTCAGCGGCGACAGCAGGGTCAGCAGGATGGCCACCGTCAGGGCCACCGCCATGCCGACCGCCAGACAGGTCAGCGACTGCTTCAGCCGACGCCAGTCCAGCAGGGCCAGCGAAAAGCCCAGAGCCACGATCGGCCCCATCATCGGCGACACCAGCATGGCCCCGATGACCACGGCCGGCGACGACAGCATCAGCCCCAGGGCCGCGATGGCCGCCGAGATCACCGTCATCATCAGATAACGACCGCTCAAGCCCCCGTTGTCGTAGACCGAGGCCTCGACCGCCTCCCGGTCGACCCCCCGCCGGGCCGCGGCCAGCAAACGGCGCAGATAGCTGCGCGTTTCACGGACCGGATCGGCGGCTGCAGTCATGGCGACACCCTGTTCCTTGAAACAGAATGGGCCGCCGCGACGAAGTCCGTCAATCGCCGCCGCCGCCCCCGTCGGACCCGCCGCAATCGGCGCCCGGCGCGCAGTGGCTGCTGCTCGATGTCGAAGCGCCGCCGTCCGACACGATTGGGGAACCGTCAGCCGTCTTCTTGTCGTTCTGCGCCTTCCGATGGCCGACCCCCATCAGGGCCACGCCCAGCCCCGCCCCGACGGCCACGCCCAGCGACAGGCCCAGCGCCAGGTTGTCGACGGCCTTGCCGAAAACGACCCCGATCGCCAGTCCGACGCCGATCCCGATCGGCAGAAAGGCCGCGCTCTTGTTGCTCATGATCAAATCCCCTCGCTTGAAATGACACGCTAGCATCGCGCTCCGGGGAATCAGGCCTTAAATAGGCGTCATGAGCACGCCCCGTACTGTCCGCCTCGCCGTCATCGGTTCCGGTCCCGCCGGCTGGACCGCCGCCATCTATGCCGCCCGCGCCTCGCTGAACCCGGTGGTCATCGCCGGTCTGCAGCCCGGCGGCCAGCTGACCATCACCACGGATGTCGAGAACTATCCCGGCTTCGCCGAGACCATCCAGGGTCCCTGGCTGATGGAGCAGATGCAGGCCCAGGCCGAGCACGTCGGCACCGAGGTCATCCACGACATCGTGGTCAAGGCCGACCTGTCGCAGCGCCCCTTCCGCCTGACGCTCGACAGCGGCACGGAGCTTCTGGCAGAAACCGTCATCATCTCGACCGGCGCCCAGGCCAAGTGGCTGGGTCTGGAAAGCGAGCAGAAGTATCAGGGCTTCGGCGTCTCGGCCTGCGCCACCTGCGACGGCTTCTTCTATCGCGGCAAGCAGGTCGTGGTGGTCGGCGGCGGCAACACCGCGGTCGAAGAGGCCCTGTTCCTGACCAACTTCGCCGAGAAGGTCACGGTCATCCACCGCAAGGCCGAGTTCCGCGCCGAGAAGATTTTGCAGGACCGCCTGTTCGCCCACCCCAAGATCGAGGTGATCTGGGACGTGGCCGTCGATGAAATCCTCGGCGTCGTCGACGGCGTGGCGCGCAACGTCACCGGCGTGCGCCTGAAGAACGTCAAGACCGGCGATCTGTCGGAAATCCCCGCTGACGGCGTCTTCATCGCCATCGGCCACGCCCCGTCTTCGGAGCTGTTCGCCGGCCAGCTGGAGATCAACTCCGGCGGCTATCTGCGGGTCAAGCCGGGCACGGCCTCGACCGCCATCGAGGGGGTCTATGCGGCGGGCGACGTGACCGACGACGTCTATCGCCAGGCCGTCACCGCCGCCGGCATGGGCTGCATGGCCGCGCTGGAAGCCTCGCGTTTCCTAGCCGAGGAAGACCACAAGGCCGCCCACAACCCCATCAGCCACGCCGAAGCCGAGAAGATCGGCGCCTGGTAGGTCTAAAGGCGAGGGCTACGGCCCTCGCCGCAAGCCTCTAGTTGAAAACCTGCAACTCGGGCGGCGCGTAAAGCGTGGGCTCGCCTTTGCGACGCTGCAGGGCGTATTCGACCGCGCTTTGAATCGCATAGTCGTCCGTCGGCTTGGGCAGAACGCCGACCGCGCCGGCCACGCCGTGGCGCACCATGCCGGGATTGGCGGTCATGAACAGCACGGTGATGCCCCGCTCCTGTCCCAGTTCGCGACCCAGCTCAATCCCCGTCGGTCCGTCCGACAGATGGATGTCCACCAGCGCCAGATCCACCTCGGATTCACGCACAAGATCGAGCGCCGTAGGCGCATCCGCAGCCAGCCCCACGACCTGGTACCCCAGGTCCAGCAGGGCGAACTTCAGCTCCATCGCCACAAGCGCCTCGTCCTCGATGATCAGAATACGCGCGGACATACTACCTTCCTGACTACTCCAGTTCGGCTCGGACTGCAGGGGAGCGCAGACCTCATGCCGTTTTCAACGCCGCCCTGCGACGCGACAAGGCCGTCGCGGGCAGGTCAGCCTTCACCACCAAACCCTCTGCCAGCCACAGACGTTCCAACCGGCCGCCCAACTGGCCTTCGACCGACAGCGTCGACAGGGTCGTGCCAAAGCCGGCGCGCGTCGGCGCGCCCGTCACCGGCGGGCCGCCATGCTCGCGCCAGACCAGGATGAATCGATCATCCGCCTTGCGCGTCTCCAGCGTCACCCAGCCGTCAGGGTCGGACAGGGCGCCGTACTTGGCGGCGTTGGTCGCCATCTCATGGAACAAAAGGGCCACCGAGGTCGCCGCCTGGTCGTCGAACACGGCATCGTCGCCGCTCAGCAGCACGCGGGGCGCGCCCTGAACCCCGGTGTAGGGCCGGAACATCGCCTCGAGAAAGGCATGCAAGGTCATGGTGCCGACGCTCGGCGCCGAGATTTCCGTGTGCGGGCGCACGAACTCATGCGCCCGGGCCAGGGCGTTGATGCGCGTCCGCAACGACTGCGAAAACGCCTTGGCTTCCGGATGCTGCCGCGCCGACAGGGCGACCAGGGCGGACACCACGGCGAAGATGTTCTTGATCCGGTGGCTCAGCTCCTGGCTGACCAGTTCCTTGCCGCGCTCGATCTGCTTCAGGTCGTCGATGTCGGTGCAGGTGCCGAACCAGCGCACGATCTCGCCCTCGTCGTCCCGCACCGCCGTCGCCCGTCCCAGGGTCCAGCGATAGAGGCCGTCGTGGCGACGCAGCCTGTATTCGATCTCATAAGGCTCGCCGGTGGCGAGGGACTCGCGCCAGACCTCCCAGGCGCGTTCCCGATCCTCAGGATGAAACAGGTCGCTCCAACCTGCGCCGTCGGTCGATCCCGGTCTCGTCCCGGTGAACTCGTGCCAGCGCGCGTTGAAGTAGTCGTGGAAGCCGTCGGCGCGCGTGGACCAGACCATCTGCGGCATAGAATCCGCCAGGGCGTCGAACCGCGCATTGCCCGCCCGCTCGCGCGCCAGACCGCGCCGCAGATCCAGCAGGGTCATGACCTGACTGGCCATCACCTCCAGGGCCCGCAACTGTACGGGCGTCAGGCCCTCGGGACGCGGGACCACATCCAGAACGCACAGCGTGCCCAGGGGCGCGCCGTCCTCGCTCTTCAACAGCACCCCTGCATAGAAGCGAAAGCCCCCCTCGGCCGTGACCAGGGGATTGCAGGCGAACCGCGCATCCTTGCGCGCGTCGGGCACCACCAGACGGTCGGCTTCCAGTAGGGCGTGGCGACAGAAGGAGGTTTCCAGCGGCGTCTCGCGCACGCCCAGCCCGACCTCGGCCTTGAACCACTGCCGCTCAGCGTCGATAAGATTGACGACGGCCACCGGGGTTTCGCACAGGCTGGCGGCCAGCTCGACGATGTCGTCAAAGGCCGGCTCGCGATCCGTGTCGAGAATGCCCGTCGCCCGCAACGCCTTCAGGCGGTCCGCTTCGGTCCATGTAGACGAGCTGGCGTCAATCAAGCGTTCAATCCGGATAACCTTTCAGCGGGCCAACAGAAATGCGTGAAGCGATAAGTCGTTGCAGTAACCCACGCCTCAGGCCGCCGGCTTGCCGACTTCCTCCACCGCCATGGCGGTGACGCCGGGGGGCGGCGGCGCGACCGCGACGGCGGGCGCCGCCTCATAGGCTTTCAGCCGCTCGTTGATGGCGGCGATCTCTTCCTTACTGGCCTGACGACGGCCGCCCAGGCTGGCGATGCCGACGACGCGGGTCTGGCCGTCGATCTCGACGGTGCGCAGCTGGTTCGGCGTGGCGCCGGCCAGGGCCTCCTCGACGCTGTCGGCGGCCAGCAGGATGCGGGGTCGGGCGAAGCGAGCCTCGTCGATGACCGGCTCGCGGCCCGCCGACCTCTGGACGAAGGCTTTGCTTTCGCCCGGCGCGCCCTTCCAGCGATAGAAGATGTGCGCCCCGACCTGGGTGATCTTGGCCAGGGTCGGCGACCACCAGGGGTGGACGTAGTCGGCGTGATAGTGGGTCGCGGTGCCCACGCGCGTCGCCACATGGCCGGCCAGGGCGCGCTCGGCCACGCGGGCGGCGCGGGACCATGCCCAGGGGATGGGGGCGCGGCTCAGCGCGCCGTCGCAGGTGAAGCTGAACTGGCAGCCGGTGGTCCGCTCGGCGCCCTGATAGACGACGCCGCAGACCGTGTTGGGATAGTTGGGATCGCGCACCCGGTTCAGCACGACCTGAGCCACGCCCTCCTGACCCTCGCTCGGCTCCAGCGCCGCCTCGTAATAGACGGCCTGGGTCAGGCAGCGCAGGGCGCGCCTGCGGTCGGCCTCGGTGGCGGGGCGAAGGTCGAAGGGCTTGGCGGGTTGCAGGGCGCCGAAGGCGGCGGGCATGGCCGCATTCAGCTGCTGGGCCGCGACGCCCGAGACGCCGGCGTCCAGCGACGGCTTGCCGCCCAGGCTCAGGCTCTCCCAACCCGGCGTGAGGCCATAGAGCTCGGGCTGGTTCAACCCCGGATCAAAGCGCCGGGCGATCGCAAGCTGACCGGGGTCCAGCCGCGCCATGATCAGTTTCAGGCCGTTCGGGGTCAGGTCGCCGCCCGTGGCGCGGGCCACGGCCTCGGCGGTGCGATCCAGATCAGGGCGCACGCTGGAGCTGGCCGACATGGCCAGGCCCATGACCGCCAGACTGACAGCAGCGACCATGGGCGCCGCGGCCAGGGCCTGACGTCCGGTCGTCTTCAGCTGCGGCAGTCGGCCTTTCAGCATCCAGCGTCCCAATCCAGCGTCTCATGTGCGGCGCTGGCGAGCGCCGGAGGGTGATCCTGTGACCGCCCAATCCGGCGCTTTTCAGGCCCGAAGATTACCGTTCCGTGAGGGGCAGGCCGGGAGCCTGATTCACGGCGTCAAAGGAACCGCCAGGCGATCCCTCCTCAGCAGACCAGGCTCTAACGCTCGCCGAGGCTGGAACGCAGCATCCACGCGGCCTTTTCGTGCGCCGCCAGACGCTGGGTCATCAGATCGACGCTGGCCTCGTCGCCCACCTTGTCGGCGGCGTCCAGGGCCGCGCGGGCCGTGGCGATCAGCACGCCGTGGTCCTTGATCAGCTCCTTGAGCATGGCGCCGGCGTCTTTTTCAGGATCGCCGTCCTTGATCGAGGTCAGGTTGGCGAAGGCCGAGGCGCTCTGCGGGGCCAACTCGCCCAGGGCGCGGATGCGCTCGGCGATGTCGTCCAGCGAGGTCCAGATCTCGGTATACTGCTGCTCCAGCAGCTTGTGCAGGCTGAAGAACTCCGGCCCCCGGACGTTCCAGTGATAGCCGTGCGTCTTCTGATAGACGGCGAAGCTGTCAGCCAGGACCTTGGACAGCTCCTGCGCGACGTCGCCGCGTTCCTTGGGTTTCAGGCCGGTGTCGATGGAGGCGGTCATGTCTGCTCCTGATGCGTGACGAACGAAATATCCAGCTCTGCAGTTAGGTCTTTTCGCGCCGCAGCCAAGGGGCGGCGACGACCTGGGCAGATGAATCTTCGCTGTGCCTAACGCTGAGGATGCCGGAGCGTTGCAACAGGATGCCTTCTCCCCTTGCGGGAGAAGGCGGTCGGTCAGGGCCGAATGAGGGGTTTCGCCACGGCGGACGTGGGCTGCGGTTTCAACATCGCGCACCCCCTCATCCGTTCGCCTTCGCCGTCCTCCTTCTCCCGCAAGGGAGAAGGATTTTGGAGGTCTTAGCGCTGACGCGCCTTGCGGGCGGCGTAGCGGGCGTCGCGTGCGGCCTTCTGCTCTTCCTTGGTCAGCTGCTTGCGCTCCTTGCGGGCGGCGCGCTTGGCGGCGTCGACTTCTTCCTGGGCTTCCATTTCAGCAGCCAGACGGGCGGCTTCCTTCTCGGCCTTCTCGCGGCGCTGTTCAGCCTTCTCCAGCTCGAACTGCTGGCGCAGGGCTTCCTTCTCGGCGGCGCGCTTGAGGGCCAGCTTCTCGAACTCAGGATCCTGGACCGTCGGCTTGGGCTTGAACTTGGCCAGCAGCGCCTTCTTGGCCTCTTGCTGGGCGGTGATGCGGTCGTTGAAGCCGGTTTGTTTGAGGTCTCGCATGCGTAGAGGCGGTCTTCCTTGAAACTCTGATGAGGGGCGACGCCGATCCATGGCGGCCCGGCGGGCGTGCAGATGCGCGAACGGCCCGGCGCGCTGCCAAAGCGGAATCCAGCGCAGAAATCAAGCTCTGCAGCCGTTTCAGGCCCTCAAACACGCAAATTAGGGCCAAGATCGCATCCAGAGCGCCAAATGGGCGCTTGCGGCGCCGCCGGCAAGCGACGCCGCAGGCCGTCGATCAGTTCGGCTTGTCGATGTGGCCGACGGCGGCGCCGGCCGCGCCGCCGACCGCTGCTCCGACCGGCCCGGCCACCACGGCGCCGGCGATGGCGCCGGTAGCCGCCTTCTGCTCGACCGTATGTCCGCAGGCGGAAAGCGCCAGGGCCGACACCCCCAGGGCGAGAAGGGCGGCGACGCGGATCGAAGAACGGGTCATCAGGCGGAGAACTCCTTGAAATGGTTGAGCTTGCAACGCCCTCACGACCAAAGAGTTCCCTTCTCAGGCGAGACTCATCGGACCAAGTAAAGCCGACCCTTCGAATAGCGTTTAGGCCGCAAACGGCCGCGGTTCGAAATCATCGACGCGTATCCGAATACAGATTCGGTGAGATGTGCTGAAGCAATGACACAAGCTCCTCATAGATCGCCGAACCGCCTGCTGTAGAGGCGCGACGGATTGCTGCATCGCAGCGATAACTAGCGAATCAAACACATTGAGGTCATAAACAGATGGCTTAAGGCCCGCCTTCCGGAGGTCGGCCGTTCGTCGATCTCTGGTCCGGAGCCAGTTCGCGACGCGTCATGTCGCCTGGGTTCGTTGAGTACAGGGGCGGCATCCTCGCCCTGCTGAACAGGACTACGCCTTTGAGTTTCTCCTCGCAGACGCGTGCGCTGATGCACGCCGCCCAATCTGTTCGCCTGCGCCCCAAGACGGCGGCTGCGGCGTTCGGCGGCGTTGTCAGTCTTGCCGTCGGTGGAGCCTATCTGGGCGGCGTCGCCGCCCAGGCTTCAACCGTTCGCGCCCAAGCTGAACGCCTCCACGGCGCCGGCTCCGAGGGCTATACCCAGGAAGCCATGGCCGCCGCGGCCGGCGGCCTGGACGCCAGCGCCCTGGCCATCGCCGATCGTCACGATCCCTATTCAGTCGCCGGCGCCGCCCAGCGCGACCGCCAGGCGGAGCTGCTGACCGCCCGCCTGGAAGAGTCCCAGAACGGCCTGCGTCGCGCCGACCTGACCAACCCCGCCGCCAAGCCTTTCCGCATGGGCAGCGCCCTGGACCAATCGCGCGACCTCGATTGCCTGACCAAGGCCGCCTATTACGAAGCGCGCGGCGAAGGCTCGGACGGCATGAAGGCCGTGGCCCAGGTGGTGCTGAACCGCGCCCGCCATCCCTCCTTCCCCAACACGGTCTGCGCCGTGGTCTACCAAGGCTCGAACCGCAGCACCGGCTGCCAGTTCAGCTTCACCTGCAACGGCGCCATGCGCGGGGCGGTCAACCGCGCCGCCTGGAACCGCGCCCACGACGTGGCCTCCAAGGCCCTGTCGGGTCAAGTCTATGCGCCCGTCGGCAACGCCACCCATTTCCACACCACCGGCGTGTCGCCCCGCTGGCGTCACAGCCTGGTCAAGGTGAACCAGGTCGGCAACCACCTGTTCTACCGCTTCGGCGGACGGTCGGGTTCCAGCGACGCCTTCCGCTATACGCCGCGTCCCTCGACCGGCGCCGAAACGCCGCGCATGATCCAGGCCAGCCTCAAGACCGAGACCTCCACCGGCCCCGTGCCCTACAACCAGATCGCGTCGGAAACCGCCGTCGCCGGCTGATCGCCCGGCGACGGACCGCGCTTAGCGGCCCTGCGTCTTCCACTGCGGCGTCAGGTTCTGCTTCAGGTTGCCGTAGCGGCCCTGTTGACCCGTGTTGACGTCCGCGTCGCCCGGCTGACCCGACTGGACGCCGGTGGCGAGATCGCGGCGATCCGCCATATCCTGAACCGAGCGCGCGCCGTGATCGGCGAAGCTGCGCTGTTCCTTGGGCACGGACGGGGACTTGGTCATGGCGGGCTCCTTTCACCCAAATGAAACGAGCCTCGGCGCAAGGGTGTTCCCGGCCCGCTTCTTGCTGCGAGCCGGACCGAACGCCCCAGACGTCCCGGAAGCCGCCGCATGACCCTGACCTCCGCCGCCTCCCCCCTTGCCTCCAAGACCCGCGGCGGCGCGCTGGACGCCCTGCGCTTCGTCGCCGCCCTGTTCGTGGTGGTGTTCCATTTCGGGGACACGGCGCCGATCCCGCTGCAATCGATGCACGGCTTTCTGGGGCGCGGCTATCTGGCCACCGACTTCTTCCTGATCCTGTCAGGCTTCGTCCTGGCCAAGGCCTATGGGGCGGGCGTCGCCAGCGGCAAGGTGTCCCTGGCGCGGTTCTGGCTGAAACGGCTGGCGCGCTGCTACCCCACCCACATCATCACCCTGGCCATGCTGGTCGTCATGGTGCTGGTCGCAGGGGCGGTGGGAATTCAGGCGACCAACGAGGGCCGCTTCGACCTGGCCGGCCTGCCCGCCCAGATCCTGCTGCTGCACGCCTTCGGCCTCGGCGGCGGTCACTGGAACATTCCCAGCTGGACCATCTCGACCCTGCTGATCTGCTACGCCTTCTTCCCCATGCTGTGGCGCGCCATGCTGAGGATCAACAGCGTCTGGATCAGCCTGGGGCTGGCCGTCGCCATCATCATCGGCTCCAACGCCCTCAGCCTAGCCCTGCTGGGTCAGCAGCAGTTCAGCCTACCCTATCAGTGGTGCATGTTCCGCGCCGCCCCTCTGTTCCTGGCCGGCCTGGCTCTGGCCCGGGCGGTTCAGACTGGGCGCTGGACCGGCGGCGCGGCGCGCATCGTGGGCTTTGGCGGCGGCGCGGTCCTGCTGGTCAACGCCTGGATGGTCGGACCCGACCTGGTCAACGTCCTGGCCATCTGCGCCATCATCATCGGCTGCGGCGCCTCGCCAGTGACCAAGCCCATCCCCGGCGCCGAATGGGGCGCCAAGGTCAGCTTCTGCCTGTTCATGGTCCACACCATCACTGGGGGCGTCTGGTTCGACGTGGTCGAGCCCCTGGCCGCCCGCCTGCACCCCGCGATCGAGAGCGTGGCCTGGGAGGCCTGGGCCATGTGGTTCGGCGCCCTGGTCTTCACCGTGATCGCCTCGGACCTCTACAACCGCGTCATCGACGAGCCGATCCAGCAATGGATCGGCCGCAAGTGGTTCGCCCGCCCGGCTATTTCGCGTCCAGACCCACGTCCAGCTGCGGAACAGAATGCGTAAGGGCGCCGACCGAGATCACGTCCACCCCGGTCGCGGCGATGCCCGCCACCGTCGTCAGGTTGACCCCGCCTGAGGCCTCCAGCGTCACCGGACCGAAGGCGCTGGCCTTCACCCGACGCACGGCCTCCTCCAGATCGGCCAGGCTGAAGTTGTCCAGCATGATGACGTCCGGGCGCTCGGCCAGGACCTCGTCCAGCTGATCCAGACCGTCGACCTCGACCTCGACCTTCATCAGGTGCGGGGCGAAGGCCTTGGCGCGGCGCACCGCCTCGCCCGCCCCGCCGCAGACGGCGACGTGATTGTCCTTGATCAGGATGGCGTCATCCAGACCGAAGCGATGGTTCAGCCCGCCGCCGCAAGCCACCGCGTGCTTCTCCAGCGCGCGCAGGCCCGGCGTGGTCTTGCGGGTGTCGGCGATACGGGCGCTGGTCCCCGCCACGGCCTGGACATAGGTCCGCGTCAGGGTCGCGATGCCGCACATCCGGCCCAGCAGGTTCAGCGCCGTCCGCTCCGCCGCCAGGAGGGCGCGGGCGTTGGCCTCGACCGCGACCAGGACGGTCCCGGCCTCAAAGGCCTCGCCGTCCGCGACCTTGATCGTCACCGTCGCGGACGGGTCCATCGCATGGACCGCGATCCGCACCACGGCGCCGCACGCCATCACGCCCGCCTGACGCGCGGCGAAGACGGCGCTGAAGCGCGCGCCCTCGGGGATGCAGGCCTGAGCGGTCACGTCGCCGACGCGGCCCAGATCCTCGGCCAGGGCCATCCGCACGACGGGTTCGATCAGCAGGTCCGGCAGGGTTCGGGTCATGATCTCAACGTCTCTCATTATTCGCCGTCATCCCGGGACGCGCAGCGGACCCGGGACCCAGACGGTCAGACTATCTCAACCGCCTGGGTTCCGGCTCGCGCCTGCGGCGCGTCCGGAATGACGGAAGAATGGGTCATGCGGGTGTGCAGGGCCGTCGGCAGGCTGTCGGGATGGTCGGCGCGGAAATGCCCGCCCCGGCTCTCGCGCCGGTTCAGCGCGCCCTCGGCGATCAGCCGGGCGGCGGTCAGGACCACAGCCTCGGGATGCGCCTTCGCCAGCCGGTCGATCACCGCCATCAGGGCGCTCAGCCCTTCTTCGTCGCGCACCACGCCCGCGAGTCGGGTCATGGCGGCGCGCAGTTCGGCCATGGCGTCCGGCGGCAAGTCTTGTGAGGCCCGCGTCGGCTTCAGCGTCGCCTTCGGCGGCTGCACCTCCTGCGCCGCCGCCCGCCCGGCGCGCCGCCCAAAGGCGCCCGCTTCCAGCAGGGAGTTGGAGGCCAGACGGTTGGCGCCGTGCACCCCCGTCGCCGCGCATTCCCCGATGGCGTAGAGGCCCGGAACCGTGGTCCGTCCCTCGTCGTCGGCGACGATGCCACCCATGTGATAGTGGGCCGCCGCCGCCACCGGAATGGGGCTGACGCGCGGGTCCAGCCCGGCGCGCATACAGGCGGCGAACACCGCCGGAAACTCGTGCGGGAAAGCCTCGCCGACCGCCTGGGTCGCGTCCAGAAACGCCCCGCGCCCATCGGCCCTTGCGGCGTGCACCGCCCGCGCCACGATGTCGCGCGGGGCCAGATCGGCGTCGGGGTGGTCGCCCAGCAGATAGGCGCCGCTCCCGTCGACCAGCCGCGCCCCCTCCCCGCGCAGGGCCTCGGTCGCCAGCGGCGCCGGGTCGAGACCTACATCGATGGCGGTGGGATGGAACTGCACGAACTCCGGGTCGAGGATTTCAGCCCCCGCCATATAGGCCAGGGCCAGTCCCTCGCCGCGCAGGGCCGAGGGGTTGGTCGTCACCTCATACAGGCCGCCGACGCCCCCGGTGGCCAGGACCACGGCGGGGGCAAAGACCTCGTCCACCCGCCCGGCGGAGCGTTCGATCAAGGCCCCGCGCACCCGACCGTCCGCGTCCTGGATCAGGCCGCGCAGCCGTCCGTCTTCCCAGATCTCGATATGTTTGGAGGCCCTCGCGGCGGCCACCACCGCCGACAGAATGGCCC
>NZ_JACARP010000192.1:0-1416 GCF_013386595.1 Brevundimonas sp. P7753
GCGGTCCCGGCTCTGCGCCCCGCACGGCGAGGCTGGGCCGGGATGAAAAAATCATGCAGGCCTGACAAAAAGTCAGGTTGACATGACATGAATCCTAAGTAAGGTCAGCCTGACATTCAGTCAGGAGCGCCTTCCATGTTGACGATGAGCAAACAGAACACCCCTGCCGGGCGGCGCTATTTAGTCCGCACCATGGCCTTCATGAGCGGCTATGTCGCCGTCATGCTGGCGACCATATTCGGGGCCTTTGACGCCATCCAGGGCAAGCCCGTGGCCTGGGTGCTGGCCCTGGCGGTTTCAGCGCCCATCGCCGGCCAGATCTGGGCGACGCTGAGCTTCATGCGCGACTCGGACGAATATGTGCGGGCGGTGACGGCCAAGCAGTTCATCGTCGCGGCGGGCGTGGCCATGGCCCTGTTCAGCGCCTGGGGTTTTGGCGAGAGTTTCGCCGGGGCGCCGCACGCCGAGGGCTGGCTGATCTATCCGCTGTTCTGGGCCCTCTTCGGCTGCGTCGCCCCCATGGTCCGGTCGTCGAACTGATGAAGAACAAGCTGAAACTGCTGCGCGTCGAGCGCAACTGGACCCAGGAACAGCTGGGTCAGGCGCTGGGGGTCTCGCGTCAGGCCGTCAACGCCCTGGAGACCGAGAAGCACGACCCCTCGCTGGACCTCGCCTACCGCATCGCCGCCCTGTTTGCGCGGCCGGTGGAAGAGGTGTTCGAGAACCCGCACGGCTGACGTCTTTGTCAGCATAACCTGACTTTCCACGCTTCCTTTCCGCCGTCCTCCTCGGGGCTCGACCCGAGGACCGAGCCCGGCTGCGCGCTGGGCATTGACGGCGGGGGAGGGGCTTTTCTGAACCTGAAAGGAAATCCCATGTCCAAGATCTCTGCGCCCGCCAAGACCCTTCGCGCCTTCATGCTGGCCGCCGCCATAGGCTGGACCGCCGGGACTGTCTCCTCGCCCGCCCAAGCCGAGCCTGTTCGGGTCGAGGCGCCCGCCTTCGCCTCGGACCGCTTGTCGGTCGAGGTGATGGGGCAAGGCCCCGACGTCATCCTGATCCCCGGCTTCGCCTCCTCGCGAGAGGTGTGGCGGCCGTTGGCGCAGCGGCTGGCGGCGACGCATCGGGTGCATCTGGTGCAGTTGGCGGGGTTTGCAGGAGAGCCGTGGACGCATGGCGACGGGGCCTTCGTCCAGCCGGTGGTCGATGAGGTGGCCCGCTATGCGGCGACGCTGAACCGGCCCGCCGTCATCGGTCACTCCATGGGCGGACTGACGGGGCTTCTGGTGGCGCAGCAGCACCCGGAGGCGGTGGGGCGGGTGATGAGCGTCGACAGCCTGCCCTTCTTCAGCGCCCTCTATGGCCCCACCGCCACAGTCGATAGCGCGCGGCCCTTCGCCGATCAGGCGGCGGCGG
>NZ_JACARP010000193.1:0-376 GCF_013386595.1 Brevundimonas sp. P7753
GACCGTGAAGTTGAGCAATGGACAGACGATTGTCATCGAAGCGGGCAAGACCTAAGGGACTGTCGTTTTCCAAACCCCAGCTAACGACGTATACAACAACGGTTCCACCGTTAACACGACGATTACCAAGGCTGAAGGTGGCAATTTCGAGAACCTGGCGACGAATCCAGCGCCAGCGACCACCACGATCACCGACTCGATCGACACCACTACCGTCACTCTGACTGCTGATAACTCGGTCGTTGAAGGCGGAAACATCACCTACACCGCGACGTTGACTAACCCAGCGCAAACCGCTGTGACCGTCACGCTGAGAAACGGCAAAACCATCACGATTGAAGCCGGTAAAACGGCTGGTGCGGTGGTTTTCCAAACT
>NZ_JACARP010000194.1:0-2317 GCF_013386595.1 Brevundimonas sp. P7753
TGGCGTGCTTCATGACCCGTCCTCTTAGAAAAGACGCCGCCGAACGACGCGAAGCGCTGCTGAGAGCGGCCGCCGAGGCTTTCGCGTGCGACGGGCTGGACACGCCGCTGCACCTGATCGCCGAGCGGGCGGGGGTGGGGCGGGCGACGCTGTATCGCAATTTCGCCGACCGATCGGAGTTGGCCTTGGCGGTGTTTGTCGGCCAGATCGACGACCTGGGTCGGCGCACGCACGAACGGCTGGACGACCCCGAGGTCTTCCTGTGGTTCCTGGCCCAGATGGTCGAGCTGATGATCCAGAGCGCGGGCCTGTCCAGCGCCATCCGCGACCTGCGCGACGAGGCCCTGGCGCCGATCCGCGCGGGTCTGAAGCAGGCGGGCGCCGAGGCCCTGGCGGTGTCGCAGGCGGCGGGGCGGGTGCGGCCAGATCTGACCGTCGAGGACATCCGCGTCCTCGCCCTGATGCTGGGCGCGCCCTCGCGCACCGCCCCCGCCGACGACCGCGACGCCCTGAGCCGCCGGGCGCTGGCGCTGGTGCTCGACGCGGTCCGGCCGCAGAACGAGGGCCGTCCATGAGCCGCCGCGACTGGCACCTGCCCTGGGACGACTATCTGGCGACGCTGAAGCCGCACGAGCGGCCGGCCCTGCCCGGCTCGCCCGCCACGCCGGACCATTCCACGCCGATGCGCTGGGCCTATGCCGCCGTGGGGATTCTGGTGGCCCTGACCGGCAGTCTGGGCAATGCGGCGGTGACGGCCAATATTCCGCAGCTGGCGGGCGACCTGGGCGTGACCATCGCCGAGGCGACCTGGCTGCCCGTCATCTTCGTCATGACCAACGCCTGCATGAACCTGCTGCTGGTCAAGTTCAGGATGCAGTACGGTCTGCGCCTGTTCACCGAGATCATCCTGGTCGTCTTCCTGGCGACAGCGGCGGCGCACCTGTTTCTGGAGGACTTCGGCTCGACCCTGGTCGTGCGCGGCATCGCCGGGATGGCCGCGGCGGGGATGTCGACCCTGGGCATCCTCTACATCATCCAGGCCTTTCCGGCGCAGCACCGGCTGAAGGGCATCATCATCGGCGTGGGCCTGTCCAGCCTGGCCATTCCCCTGGCGCGCCTGGGGGTCGGGCCGCTGCTGGACCATGATCTTTGGCGGGCGGTCTATATGTTCGACCTGGGGCTGGTGCTGGTGGCTCTGCCCGCCGTCTTCGCCCTGAAGATGCCGCCGTCGCAGCGGATCAAGGCCTTCGAGACGCTGGACTTCGTCACCTTCGCCCTGTTCGCGCCGGGGATCGCCCTGCTGACCGCCGTGCTGGGTCTGGGCCGGATCGTCTGGTGGACCGAGGCTCCCTGGATCGGGCTGGCCCTGGTCGGCGCCCTGGTCCTGCTGACCGCCGCCGCCGTCATCGAATACAACCGCGCCAATCCGCTGATCGACCTGAAATGGCTGGCGGGCGGCGACATCGTGCGGCTGCTGCTGGCCATTCTGCTGGTGCGGATCGTCCTGTCGGAACAGACGACCGGCGCGGTCGGCTTCTTGCAACAGATGGGCCTGGGCATCGACCAGATGCACGGCCTGTTCTGGGTCATGCTGCTGGCCACGGCGGCGGGGACCGTGACCAGCGCCCTGACCCTGAACCCCATGAAGCTGTGGAAGCCCATCTCCATCGCGCTCGGCCTGATCGCCGTCGGCGCCTTTATCGACAGCCATGCGACAGTGCTGACGCGACCCGTGAACCTCTATCTCAGCCAGGCCCTGCTGGCCTTCGCCGCCGCCTTCTTCATCGGCCCGACCATGATCATCGGTTTCGGCAAGGTGCTGCAAGGCGGGGGCAAGAACCTGATCAGCTTCATCGTCGTCTTTTCCATCGGCCAGAACATCGGCGGGCTGATGGGCTCGGCCTTGGTCGGCACGGTTCAGACGATCCGCGAGAAGTATCACTCCAACCAGCTGGCCGAGCATATCGACCTGGGCGATCCCGAGGTGGTGCTGCGGCTGCAGCAGCTGGGCGGGGCCTACGCCCACGTCATCGGCGACGCGGCCCAGAGACAGGGCGCGGCGCTGAAGCTGCTGCAACAGCAGGTCAGCCAGCAGGCCCAGGTCCTGGCCTACAACGACGTCTTCCTGCTGATCTCGGGCGCCGCCGCCGTGGGCGCGCTCTGGGTCGCCGCCAACCATTTCCGCCCCCGTATCGAGGCGCGCCGCGCCGCCCACCGCGAGGCGGCGCAAGCCGCCGCCGCCGCCGCTGTCGAATGACCCGGACCCGACCATGACCGACGCCACACCCGCTCCCGCCCCTACGCCCGCCGCTCCTCC
>NZ_JACARP010000195.1:0-238 GCF_013386595.1 Brevundimonas sp. P7753
GGCGGCGTCTGGGCGTAGGCGGGAACGGAGACCGCCAGCAGGGCGGCGACGGACAGGATGGCGACGGGCGCCTTGAACAGGGTCATGGGTCTTCTCGGCTGAATAGGAGATCAAGTTGGAAGCGCACGCAGACTGATCGCGGAACTCCGAGGCAGCTCTACCGTTCCACGGCCTCAACAAGGAGAGCCTCTATGCTCAAACCCGCCGCCTTCGCCTTCGCCGTCGCCGCCGTCATGAC
>NZ_JACARP010000195.1:269-1067 GCF_013386595.1 Brevundimonas sp. P7753
TGGGCGCCCGCCGCGGCCAGACGCTGAACGTTAGGCTGCAACCCACCAACGCCTCGGCCTATTTCAACGTCACCAGACAGGGCGCGGACGAAGCCCTGTTCATCGGCTCGACTTCAGGCAATCAATTCAGCGGCCAACTGCCGGCGAACGGCGATTACGTCGTGCGCGTCTATCTGATGCGCAACGCCGCCCGCCGCGACGAGCACGCCAACTACACCCTGACCGTCGGCGTTCGCTGACCCGCGCATGAAGAAAGGCCCGGCGTCGCCGCCGGGCCTTTCGTGATCTGACGCCTGAACCTACCAGCGGCGGTCGTAGCGATAGTCGCGGCGGTTCTCATGACGGTCATGACGGCGGTCATAGCGATCACGGCCCTGATAGCGCCCGTTGTTGTAGTAGCCGTCGCGGCTGTTGATGCCGTGTTCGCGCTCCCAGTGGCCCTGGTTCCGATAGCAGCGGCCGCCGCGGTAGTAGCTGCAGCCGTCGCGATCGCTGTCCGAAGACACCGCGCCCAAAGCCGCGCCCGCCAGAGCGCCGCCGGCGACATAGCGTCCGTCGCCGTTGCCGATCAGGGCGCCCGCCACGCCGCCGACGACGGCGCCGAGCACCGCGTCACGCCCGGTGTTGTCGCGATCCCGATCCCGATAATTCTGCGCCGCGACGGGCGAGGCGGCCAGCATCGTCAGGGCCACAGCGCCGACGCCGATCTTGGAAATGGTTTTCATGGCGGGCTCCTTTCGAAAGCCGATTGATCCGTTGTCCCCTTTTTAGGTGGCGCCTGCTGAACGACCCCAAGGG
>NZ_JACARP010000196.1:0-1026 GCF_013386595.1 Brevundimonas sp. P7753
TGAGATCGCTAAAGCGAAGTCAGAAGCAGGCTGACCTATTCGCCGGCGACCTTCATGCAACGCGCCCGAATCTGCGCCGTCGTGGCCTTACCACCCAGCGTGAAGACGTCTGACTGGGTGTAGCCCTCATCGAGCAACGCTTTGCACACCTCGCTTGGAACCCTGAACTTGCCGGAGGCGGCCAGTTCAAAGGCCCGTTCCATGATCGGTTTCATGGTCAGCATTTCGCCAACTCCCTCATCACTAAGAGGGCACGCTGCCACAAGCGCACGCCGTGCGCACCCCTGGTGCGGCCCGTTCCTGAGCCATCGCAAGAAGGTTCGGGACAGGCCGCTGCGCCCCGAGCCGCTTTAGGGCGCTCTCATCTAACGCCGGCCGATAGCGGTCGTTTCCCCACAATCTGAACTGGAGACCGACATGTCCAAGTCGCTGTTCGATGCCGTGCGCGCTATCGCCGGGCGCGGCCTGACGCAAGCGGAGGTCGACCGCATCAACGCCGCCCTGCCCCGCGACACGTCCATGGGAAATCCCATAGACCCTAACGACGCCCTGCTGATCAAAGAGCTAGAGCGCGACGAAGGCCGGGTCTTGCATGCCTATCAGGACAGCCTCGGCTTCTGGACCATCGGCATCGGCCGGCTGATCGACAAGCGCAAGGGTGGCGGCATCACCAACGCAGAGGCCGACTACCTGAAAGCCAACGACATCGCCCGGTTCAAGCGAGACCTCGACCGCCACGCCCCCTGGTGGCGGACCCTCGACCCCGTCCGCCAGCGTGTCGTTCAGAACCTCGCCTTCAACCTTGGCGCTGACGGCCTGGTCAAGAAGTGGCCGAACACCGTCGCCATGATCCAGAAGGGCGACTACGCGGGCGCCGCCGAGGCCATGCGCGGCAACGGCGTCTGGATCGGACAGGTCAAGGATCGCGGTCGGCGCCTGGCGACCATGATGGAAACGGGGCGCGCGGCATGATCGCCCTCGCCCTCCGCATCGGCCGCACCTTCCCGCCCCGCATATGGCTGCTCT
>NZ_JACARP010000197.1:0-1616 GCF_013386595.1 Brevundimonas sp. P7753
GGATCACCGAGGCGCGCGCCCGCAGGCGGCATGAAGCTGAGCGACAGGAACCGACCGCCCGCCACATCAAAACAGTCGCTGTGCTCTACCCCCGAGGGGTTCCAGACCAGGGCCCCGGGACCAAAGGCCTGATGACGCGGGGTCAGGGGATCATGCGCCAGGCTGCGGTAGCCCGCGTCCAGCGCCAGCACGAAATGGGCGTCTTCGTGCGAATGGAGGTGAACCTGTTCGGGCGGCAGGGTGGCGATCCTCAGATCGACCCTGTAGCCATGCGCCCGCACGCCGCGCGTCTGCGCGCCCAGGAATTCGCCCGGTGAAAGCGACGGACTGGCCATGGCGAAGGGTCACTCTTTTACTGGGCCTTGACCGCCAGAGGTCGGGGGTGGGTTAAGCTTTACAGTGTTCTCTGACGGCTACGCCCCGGACGCAAGCGCCCGCCCCTACTTCAGCCCGTCTTCCGCCAGGGTGTGCGCCACGATGGCGTTGGCGTGGCCGTGGCCCATGTCGTGCTCGTTCTTGAGCAGAGTGACCAGTTCCATGTGCTTGGCGGGATAGCGGGCGCGGACCTCGGCCTTCCACTCGCTGATGGGCCGTCCGTACTTCTTCTCGATGGAGGGGAAATAGGACGCGGGGCCCTTGATCGGCGCTTCAGTCATCGGCGGCTCCCTCCAGTTTGGCCGACACTAAGCGCAGCCTGACCGCATCCCGCAAGCGTCCTCGCATCACGCGGATCGGACGCAAGGTCTTCACCCGCCACCGCCTCAGGGTCTAAGACCCCTGCATGAGCACAGCCCCGCTTCCCGACGCCGCCCGCCAGAACTGGGTGGACCGCTACGCCCCTGAGGGGCTGAAGCCGTGGCTGAAGCTGGGCCGCTTCGACCGGCCCATCGGCATCTGGCTGCTGCTGCTGCCCGGCTGGCAGGGGATCATGCTGGCTCTGAACCAGTACGATCGGCCCTTCGGCGGCTATGAGCTGTGGCTGATCGCGGGCTTCGCCATCGGCGCCGCCCTGATGCGCGGCGCGGGCTGCGCCGTGAACGACATCGTCGACCGCGACTTCGACGCCCAGGTGGCCCGCACCGCCCTGCGCCCCATTCCGGCGGGTCAGATCAGCGTCAAACAGGCTTGGGCCTTCGTCGCCGGTCTGTGCCTGATCAGCCTGTGCATCCTGCTGACCATGAACCTGACATCCGTCGTCCTCGGCGCCCTGTCGCTGGGTCTGGTCGCGGCCTACCCCTTCATGAAGCGCATCACCTGGTGGCCCCAGGCCTGGCTGGGCCTGACCTTCAACTGGGGCGCCCTGCTGGGCTTCGCCGCCGCGACGGGCGGCTATGGCGTTCTACATTGGCTGCTCGACCTCATCTTTGCGGGTGGCCTTACGCTCGGCATGGCGGGTGAAGCCAGCGCGTGGAGCCTTCACTCCGGTAACCTGGCCCTGTCGGCCCTGCTGCTCTACGCAGGCGGCGTCTTCTGGACCCTCGGCTACGACACCATCTACGCGCTTCAAGACATCGAGGACGACGTCATGGCGGGGGTCAAGTCCTCGGCCCGGCGTCTGGGCGCCCAGGTCAAGCCGGGCGTGGCTGTCTTCTACGTCCTGGCCGTCCTGCTGGCGG
>NZ_JACARP010000198.1:0-1854 GCF_013386595.1 Brevundimonas sp. P7753
GCGTCAGCCACCCTCCCCCAGGGGGGAGGGAGAATTCTGGCCCCTCACGCGCGGTTAACCGGCTCGCGCTAGGGTAGAAGTCATGTCGATTTCGGCTGTCAGTTCCGACGCCGACGCCCCGCCCGCGGCGTCGAAGGTCCGCCAGACCCTGTTGCGGCGGCTGGCCGATGTCGTCTGTCTGCCCGCCAGTCGGATCAACGCCTTCGAGCGGGCGGTGACGGGCGACCTGCTGGTGGACCTGCTGCGGCTGGCCTCGGTCGAGGAGCGGCGGCGAGTGGCGGTGCGGCTGGCGCCGCTGGCGGAACTGCCCAACAGTCTGGCGCGGCTGCTGCTGCGCGACGAGCCGTCGGTGGCCGGGCCGCTGATCGAGCAGTGCGCGTCCCTGACCGACGTGGACCTGATCGGCTGCGTCCGCGACGCCGGGATCGAGCATCGGCTGTTGATCGCCGAGCGGCGCGGCCTGTCGGAAGTGGTCACGGAAACCCTGCTGAGCTTTGGCGAGGACGCCGTCATCGAGGCGGTGCTGAAGAACGCCTCTGCGCGTCTGGCGCAGGTCGCCATAGAGGGCGTGGTGGCGCTGAGCCGCCAGAGCCCGGCCCTGTGCGCGCCCCTGCTGAAACGGCCCGAGCTGCGGCCGTCGGGGGCCTATGTCATGTTCTGGTGGTGCGGAGCCGAGGAGCGCCGCGCCGTGCTGCAAAGGTTCGCCGTGTCGCGCGAGGTCCTGCAGGACAGCGTCGAGGACCTGTTCGCCTTGGCCGCCGCCGAGGGCTGGTCCGATCCGGTGACGCGCAAGGCGCTGCAGTTCATCGAGCGCCGCCAGCGCAATCGCGCCGCCATCGACAAGAGCCCCTACAACGGCCTGGAGGACGCGGTCGCCGCCGCAGGCCAGGGCATGACCCGCGAGCTGGTCGGCGAGATCGGCTATCTGTCGGGCGTCAAGCCGCTGACCGCGGCCAAGATCATGGGCGACGCCGGGGGCGAGCCCATGGCCATCCTGTGCAAGGCCACAGGCCTGTCGCGGCTGAACCTGCAGACCCTGTGGCGGGCCATGCGCCGGCCTGAGCTCGATGCGGACGGCGCCGTCCATCCCGATTGGGAGCGGGTGCAGATTACATATGAAATGTTGGCCGTGGATCGGGCGCAGACGGTGCTGCGTTACTGGAACTGGTCTCTGTCGTCGGCGCTGACGCCGGCCCTTCTTCGCGCGATCCGCGAGGGCGACGAAGAGCGGATAGACGAATACTCCGCACCCGAGCGTGCGGCGATGCTGGCGCTTGCGGATAACTTCGGTCGATGAAGCTGTGCGGCTGATCTCGTTTTAGATCAGTATAGAAACTCACCGTTTCAATGATGATTTATGCTTGCATTGCGTTCATCCCGGAACATCCGTATGAAACCAAACACCGACGGGTCGGGTCTGATCAGTCGAATGCGTTTGGCTCCTGAAACAGGCGATCCCCCATGGAAGAAAAACCCGAACTGCTCGAAATGACGGCGGACATCGTGTCGGCCTATGTGAGCAACAACACCGTCTCGGCTGACGCCGTTCCTGGTCTGATCGCTCAGATTCACGCCGCTCTGTCGGGCGTGTCGTCGGCGCCGGTCGAAGTCGAGCCCGAGCCCAAGGAACCGGCGGTTCCGGTGCGCAAGTCGATCACGCCTGACTTCCTGATCTGCCTGGAAGACGGCCGCAAGTTCAAGTCGCTGAAGCGTCACCTGCGCACCAAATACAATATGAGCCCCGAGGAATACCGGGCGAAGTGGGGCCTGGCCAAGGACTACCCGATGGTCGCCCCGAACTACGCCAAGGCCCGTTCGGACCTGGCCAAGCAGATGGGCCTGGGCCAGGGCGGC